>JAEVZE010000201.1 GCA_023392395.1 Bacillota bacterium | reverse complement strand
ATCGAGGCAGGCCGGGGCAGAATGTCCACCGTCTTCGTTCCGGTCACACCGGAGTTGTCCGTCGTCTTGGCCGTCACCATCACGGTGGTTTTTTCCTGAACGCTCAGCGCCGTCAGAACGCCCTTGGCGGTGATCGTGGCGACCGTAGGATCGTCAACGCTCCAGGTTACGACCTTATTGGCGGTGTTCGTGGGCAGAACGGTCGCCTTCATCGCGGCGCTGTCGCCGGAGACCACTTCACTCGCGCCGGTGACCTCCACAGAGAGCGCGCGGTAGGCCACGCTGACGATTGCGCTGCCGGCGGCTCCGCTGCCATCCACGGCGGTGGCGGTAATGGTGGCGGAACCGGCGCCGACGCCGGTCACCAGGCCGCTGGCACTCACCTTGGCGACCTTGGTGTTGGAGCTGGACCATTCCACGCCCTGGATCGCGTCCCCCGGACTCTCCACGGCGGACATCTGCACGGTCTTGTCCAGATCGTTCAGATTGATGAGCACGGTGCCCGCGTCCTCGCCGTTCACCTGCACGCTCACGCTGTCGATGGCGGGAACCACGGTAATGTCCAGGCTGTCCTTCAGCCCGGTGCCGTCCTGCGTCTCGGCGGTGATGGTCACCATCGCCGGACTGTCCACATCCTGCGCGATCACCACGCCCCTGACGCTGACGGTCGCTATGCTCTCGTCGCTGCTGCTCCAGGTCACCGCTTTATTGGAGGTATTGGAGGGCGACACCGTCGCGGTCAGCGCGGCGGCCTTGCCCTCCACCAGCGTCTTGTCGCCCGCAACGACGATCATGTTGGAAAGCCGGGTTACGGCGACTGTGAAGGTGCCCTTCGCGCCGGAACCGTCGGTGGCGGCGGCGGTAATGATCGCGCTGCCTACGGCCACGCCGGTCACCAAGCCGCTCGAATCCACTTTCGCCACCTTGGTGCTGGAGCTGGACCAGGTGACCGCCTGCGAGGCTTCGTCAGGCGATACCGCCGCCTGCAGCTTCAGCGTCCTGTCCGCGGCGTCCAACCCGTTCAGGTCGATGATCCCGGGCGCGCCGCCCTCCGCCGTCACCGTCACAAGCGCCGCCGCCGGCGTCACCAGAATGTCATAGACACCGCTGGCGCCGCTGTCGTCGTTCGCCGTGGCGGTGATGGTCACCGTCGTCGCCGTTTCCACAGCCATGGCGGTCACCACGCCCTTGGCGCTGACAGTCGCCAAGCTCTCGTCGCTGCTGCTCCAGGTCACCGATTTGTCGGTGGTCTTGGAGGGCGTTATCGTCGCGGTCAGCGTCATCTTGCTGCCGCCCATCATCGTCGTGGCCGGGCCGGTGATCTTGACCTCCCTGGTCAGCCGGGTTACGACAACCTGGAAGGTGCCCTTCGCGCCGGAGCCGTCCGCGGCGGTGGCGGTGATGTTCGCGCTGCCCACGGCCACGCCAGTCACCAGACCATCCGAATTCACCTTCGCCACCTTGGTGCTGGAGCTGGACCAGGTGACCGCCTGCAAAGCTTCGCCCGGCGTGATCACTGCCTGCAGCTTCAGCGTCCTGTCTGCGGCGTCCGGTTCGTTCAGGTCGATGATCCCGGGTACGTCGCCCTCCGCCGTCACCGTCACCAGCGCCGCCGCCGGCGTCACCAGGATGTCATAGGTGCCGCTGAGGCCGCTGTCATCGTTTGCGGTGGCGGTGATGGTCACCGGTGTCGCCGTCTCCACAGCCTTGGCGGTCACCATGCCCTTGGCGCTGACAGAAGCCACGTTTTCGTCGCTGCTGCTCCAGGACACCGATTTGTCGGTGGTCTTCGAGGGAGTCACCGTCGCGGTCAGCGTCATTTTGGCGCCGCCCCGCAGTGTCGCGGCCGGGCCAGTGACTTTAACTTCCTTGGCCAGACGAGTCACGTACACGGTAAAGTTGACCGTTTTCCCGGTTCCGTCCAGGGCGGTGGCGGTGATGGTCGCCTTGCCCACGGCCACGCCGGTCACCGTGCACGCCATGCCGTCCTTGGCGATCGAAGCGATCTTGGCGCTGGAAGTTGTCCAGTTCACCGACTGGGTCGCGTCGGAGGGATCCGTCGACGCCTCCAGGAGGATCGACGTATCATCGCTGTTGATGTCAATGGAGGCGGAAGTGGCCGCCTGGCCATCCGCGGTCAGAAGGATCTGGTTCACCGCGGGTACCACGGTGATGTCCACCGAGCCTTCCGCCTGGCTGTCGTCGGCACTCTTCGCGGTGATCGTCGCCACGCCCGGGGCGATGCCCTTGACCACGCCCTTGCTGGTGACGGTGGCGATATCCTCGTTTCCGGAGGACCATGTCACTGCCTTGTTGGTGGCCTTGGAGGGCGAAACCGCCGCGGTACAATTCACCGTGAAGCTAGCCACCACGCTCGGGCGGGCGCTGCTCACGGTGATGTCTTCCACCAGCGTCGCAACCGTCACCGTCAGGGTCGACTTTTTCCCGCTGCCATCGGTCGCCGCGGCGACGATTTTCGCCGTGCCAGCCTTCACGCCGGTCACGGTGCAGTTCAGCCCATCGGCTGAAACTTTTGCGATCTTTGAATTGGAAGTAGTCCACTTGACGCCGGACGTCGCATCCGGCGCGTTGTAGCTCAGCTTCGCTGTGAGCTTCAGTTCGCGGCTGCTGCCCTCGTTGAGCGAGATGGTTTCGCTGGTCAGCGGCGTTTCCTCCGCGTCATCCGGCGAAACGATGGAGACATCCGTGACGACCACGTTCGCCGCCTTTGTCCGAATGCTGTCCTCAGGGCTGGCGGAGGGCTGCTCCTCCGGCGCGGGGACGGGCGCAGAGGTTTCGTCCGGTTCGGCGGTCGCCTCAACCGGCGGCGGTGAATCAGGCTGCGCTGGCTCAGCCGGCTCTTCCTGTTCGTCTGCGACGGGTTCGTAAGGCTGGTTTTCGTCCGCGTTCGCAGACGGCTCCTCCGGAGCGGGCTGCTCATCCTGCCCGGCCGCCGGGATTTCCACTTCCTGTGACTCCGCCCTTGCGGGGCTGCCCTGGAGCAGACCGGGCGTCAAGCCTGACGGCAGCATGTTGATCATCAGGAGAACGACAAGCATGGACGCCAGTACCTTGCGCAGATGAAGAGACATGGCAAAACCCCCAGCACAATAATTTCGAAGAGCTTTCGATAATTATAGCATTTTTCTTTACACTTTTTGCGCAGCATATATTCCTTTAACTTTTATTTTAAGATATGTTCACTCAGATTCATAGACTCCGTACTATTTTGGTTAACTCTTCCAGTCCCAGACGATGGCGCGACCTCGCAGGGCGGTACGCTCGATTTCCCGTATGGCCCTGTGGCTCTCAGAAAAATGACTTGCCGTGCTCTTCTACAAAATTGTGCCGCCAGGATTTGTCCTGGCGGCATAATGACATATGTTAACGGGGTGGTAGTACGGCAGTAAGGGCGGACTCCGCCCTATTCGCACAAAATCACGGCCAGGTCGTTCACGTTGGTGCCCGTGGGGCCGGTGACGATCAGGCTGTCCATCGCATCATGGATCGTGTAGGAATCGTTGTTTTCCAGGTGCGCCTCGATCGAGAGGCCTTTTTGCAGACAATCCCTGCAGAACGCCCCGGTCACCATCGCGCCCGCGGCATTCGTAGGGCCGTCCGTGCCGTCCGAGCCGACGGAGAAGATCAGCGTATCCGCCAAATCCGCGATGCCCGGCGCGGCAGCCAGCGCCAACTCTTGGTTTCGCCCGCCCCGGCCGTCGCCCCGGAGATGCACCACCGTTTCTCCGCCGAGAATTACGGCGCAGGGGGGCCTGACGGGGCTTCCGGTTTCGCGGATCTCCCGCGCGACGGCCGCCAGGAATGCCCCCGCCTCCCGCGCCTCGCAGTTTAGCGTGGTGGTGAGGATCATCGGCGCATACCCCAGGGTCCGCGAGGCAATCGCCGCCTGGTCGCAAAGGCGCTTCACATTGCCGATGATGTGCGTTTCCACGTTGTCCAGCGCCTTGGGCGTCTCCTCCCCGAGCGCGTCCATCGCGGATTCAGACAGCCGGATATGGTATTTCCGGACGATGCGCAGCGCGTCCTGGCAGGTGGTGTGATCTGGATGCGCCGGGCCGGAGGCGATGCTGTCCAGCGGATCGCCCAGTACGTCGCTCAGCACGATGGCGGTAACACTCGCTGGCGCGCATTGCTGCGCAAACCTGCCCCCCTTGACGGCGGAGAGGCGCTTTCGGATGACGTTGATTTCGACGATGTCCGCGCCGGACGCGAGTAGCTGCCGGGTCGCGGAGGCGATGTCTTCCAGGGTTACGCCGTTTCGCGGCAATTCAAACAGCGCGGAACCGCCGCCCGATACGAGCAGCAGCACTCTGTCGTCTGCGCCAAGCTTCCCAGCCAGTTCCATCGCTTTTCTCGCGCCGTACACGCTGTTTTCATCCGGCACCGGGTGGCCCGCCTCCACGATTTCAAGCCGCGCAAGTTCCGATTTGGCGTGGTGGTATTTTGTGATGACGACGCCGCCGGCAATGGCGTCCCCCAGCGTCTGGCACGCCGCTTCCGCCATCGTCCAGGCGGCCTTTCCAATGGCGACCAGATGGACCGGCCGCCGGATGTCCAAACCGGAGAGCGCCTCCCTGACGGCGACGCCCGGCAAAACCGAGTGAATGGACGCGTTCACAATCGTTCGCGCATCCTCAACGATCCCCATGAAGACGCTCCTCCGCCGCCGTTTGATCCCGGGCGCTCTCCGCGCGTCAATCCTGAATGGTGCTTCCCGCCAGCTTCTCGTAGTATCTGGCCAGCGCGCTGTGATCCGACTGTCCGAGGTCGTCCTGGCGGAGCGTTTGGAACATCTGCATGACAAGCGCGCTCAGCGGCAGCGGAGCGCCCGTCTGATACCCGGTGTCCAGCGCGTTCATCAGATCCTTGATGTGCAGGTCGATCCGGAACCCGGGCTTGAAGTTCCCCGACAGCATCATCGGCGCCTTGGCGTTCATCACAGTGGAACCCGCGAGTCCGCCCTTGATTGCGTCGAAGACGCGCGCCGGGTCCGCGCCCGCCTTCCTGGCCAGCATCAGACCCTCGCTGAGCGCGGCGATGTTCAGCGCGACGATCACCTGGTTGGCCAGCTTGCAGGTGTTGCCGCTGCCGATCTCCCCGATGTGCACGGCGGAAGCGCCGAGCACGTCAAAGAGCGGGCGCGCCTCGAGGAAGTCCTCCTCCGCGCCGCCGACCATGATGGCCAGCGTTCCGTCCACCGCCTTGGGTTCTCCGCCGGAGACGGGCGCGTCGATCATGCGGATGCCCTTGGGCAACAGCGCCGAGGCGATTTCCTTGGACGCCGCGGGCGCGATGGAACTCATGTCCACGATGAGCGTACCAGCGGCCGCATGCTGCGCGATGCCGCCCTCGCCCAGTACCGCATGGCGGACGTGCGGGGAGTTGGGGAGCATGGTAATAATGGTCCGGCAGCGTTCGGCGACTTCGCGGATGGACTGACACCCCGCGCCGCCCGCCTCTTTCAGCGCCTCGACGGAATCCTTGACAAGGTCATACCCGTACACCTCGTACCCCGCCTTGACCAGGTTGATCGCCATGGGCTTGCCCATGATGCCAAGGCCGATAAATCCGACGACTTTTCCGCTCACAGATCTTCAACTCCTTACTTTTTTTCTTCAAGCGCCTCGCGCACGCGCGCCGCGATGCGTTCGGCGGTCAAGCCGTATGCCCGCATCAAAACCGGATAGCTCTCTGCGGACGTCCCGAACCGGTCGTCGATTCCGATGCCGTATACCCTTTTCGCGCACCGTTCGCTGAGCGCGCCCAGAACCGCGCTGTTCAGGCCGCCGATCAGGGAATGCTCCTCGGCCGTCAGCACCGCGTCGTGCGAAGCGGCGATTTCCGCCACCGCGTCCGCGTCCAGCGGCTTGACGCTGGGCAGGTTTACGACGGACAGCCCGATGCCGCCTCCTCGCAGAAGCTCCGCTGCGTCCAGCGCGGGGCCAACCATCGCGCCGGCCGCGAACACCACGGCGTCCCCGCCGTCCAGCAGCTTTACGGGCTTGCCAGGCACGAACGCCTCCGATTCCTTGGTGACCGCCGGCAACTCGTTTCGGCAGACGCGCAAATACATTGGGCCGGGGTTTTCGGCCATATAGCGCACGATCTGCCGAAGCTGCGGTGCGTCGGCCGGCACGAATACCCGCATGTTGGGCAGCGCGCGCATGATGGCGATGTCCTCCACGCTCTGATGCGTGGAACCGTCTCCGAAGTCGGAAAGCCCCGCGCTGGAGCCGCAGATTTTGACGTTCAGTCCGGGCACGCAGATCGAGGTGCGGATCTGGTCGTAGCAGCGCCCCGTGCTGAACACCGCGAACGAGGAGAAGAACGGGACCTTCCCCATCAGGCTCAGCCCTGCCGCGACCGACGCCATGTTGGCCTCGGCGATGCCCATCTCAAAGAACCGGTCCGGGAATCGCTGCTGAAACATTGAGCTCATGGTGGATTTGCTCAGGTCCGCGTCAAGCGCCACGATGTCCGGGTTTGCTTCACCCAGTTTCACCAGTGTTTCGCCGTAGGCGGCGCGCAGGTTGGTAAGCTCTCTCATCGCAATCACTCCTCGAAAATGGCGTTGTCGATGCTCTCGTGTGCCTCGTCGAACTGCTCCCTGGTCAGCGCGGCGTTGTGGAAGGCGGCCGTGTTCTCCGCGAAGCGCACGCCCTTTCCCTTGACGGTTTCACACATCAGAAGCGTGGGCATCCCCTTGACGCGGTCGGCCGCGTCCAAGGCGCTGCAGATCTGCCGCGCGCTGTGGCCATTCAGCGTGATCACATGGAACCCGAAAGCCTGGAATTTCGCCGCGAGGTCGCCGGAGTCCATCCGATCCTTCACCGATCCAGTCGCCTGATAGCGGTTGTGGTCCAAAATGCCGACCAGGTTGTCCAACCTGAAGGCCGACGCCGACATGGCCGCCTCCCATATCTGCCCTTCGCTGATCTCGCCGTCGCCCATGACCACGTACACCTTCGCGTCGTACCCGTTCAACCGCTGGCCCAGCGCCATGCCCACGCCGATCGACAACCCCTGGCCCAGCGAGCCGGTGTTGGCCTCGACACCGGGCGTGTGGGTGCGGTCCGGATGCCCCTGCAGCGTCGAATCGAGCGTCTTGACCTTGCTCAGGTCCGCGCGTTCGATCAGCCCCGCCTCCGCCAGCGCCGCGTACTGGGCCAGCGCCGCGTGCCCCTTGCTCAAAAGGAATCGATCCCGGTTCGGCTTCGCCGGATGCCAGTCCATCTTGTAGAAGTACAGCGACGCGACGATGTCCGCGCAGGATAAGGAGCCTCCAAGGTGCCCCACCTTGCCGTTTCCGTACCCGATCATGTCCACGATGTCGTGCCGCATCCGGCGCGCATGCGCCCGTACGGACTCGATCTGCCTACTGGTCGCCATGCAAAAGATCCCCTCTCATGTTGGTATAACGGCGCAGAACCGCGAGCGCCGCGCCCGCGTGCGCTTCGAAATCCTCCGGGATGTATGCCTCCACGCTGACGCGCTCGTCGTACCCGATCGCGCGAAGCTCGCGAAAGAGGATGTCGTAAGGCTCGCCATCCCCGTCGGATGGAACCCAGCGCCCGAGCGGGCGCGCGATGTGTGCGTGGCCCAGACGCCCCTCCGCCGCGCGAATGTCTTCGAGCGGCTCGAAGCCGAGCCGCATGTGGTAGTAATCCGCGAGCACGCCGATCTCGTCCCTGCCGACCGCCTCGGCCAGCGCCACACACTCCTCCAGCCGGTTCACGAGGTTTGATTCCAGGCGGTTGAGCGGCTCGATCACGATCCGAACATCCCGCTCACCAGCCAGCGGCGCGATGCGCTGAAGAAACGATACGAGCTGATCAAAACCACGCCGCGCCGGCCACCCATTTGGCATATTCCTCGCGTTCGCGGAGCCGAACACGACGCGCCGGGCGCCGACCTCCGCCGCCCTGTCCAGCGCGCGCAGCGCGTATTCCAGCGCACGGCCGTGATCCGCGTCCGGGCCTGTCAGGGCGCACTCCTTTGGGAAGAAGTTGTTGGACGCCTCGCAGGGAAGCCCCGCGTCCCGGAGCCGCGCACGGATTCTCTGCGAAAATTCCCGTTCGTCCAGCGCCATCATCTGCGCCAGAGGGAGTTCCACATAGTCATATCCCAGTTTCGCCAGCGCCTCGATCCGCCCATCCCCCACCCCCTGCGGGTCAAGCGCGGCCATGTTCGCGCAAAAGCCGATCCTCAATTTTCCTTCCCCCAATCCGGTGCGCCGGAAAGATGATGGATTCGCATTGACAGTTCAACATGGTTGAGTTATGATAAACTTGAGCCTGAATCTGGGCATCTCTCCAGCAGTGCGACGGAGGAGAAACGCATGAACATCGGAAACAACATTCGCAGCATCCGGCTGCAGCGCGGCCTGACCCAGGACGACGTCGCCGGCCAGTGCGGGTTGAGCAAGGGTATGATTTCAAAGATCGAGAACGGCCACACGCTGCCGGCGGTCGCAACGCTGGCGCGCATCGCGCAGGCGCTGGGCGTCAAGGTGGCGAGCCTCATGGGCGAACAGTCGGATTCCCCAACGCTTTTGACGCTCAATCCCTTCGCAAACTCGGACAATTTCCTTCTGACCTCCAAGGGGTATCGCATGTTCAACCCCATCGCGAGCAGCCCGAACAAGCTGATGCAGCCGATCATGATCACCGTCAAGCATGACGAACATAGACGGCATGATGTGACGCATCCCGGAGAGGAGTACATTTACGTCATCCGCGGAGAAATGACCTTCATGGTCAACAACGAGATTTACCTTCTGCGTGAGGGCGACAGCCTGTACTTTGACGGCACGCAGAAGCACGGCATCCACAACGTGCCCAAGGAGGCGCATTATCTGGACATCTTCGTGGGCCAGAATTTCTCGGAGGCTAAGCTGCACTGAGCGCTCTTTGAAACCGGAGCCCGGCGCAGACCATCCACAAAGTCCCAAAGGGCTCTCATCGATTCCGGTGACCAGCGCGCCGGAATCGCGTTTCTTCTAGTACGCAACTTGGTGGAAGAAACATTTCCCCCAGTCAGTGCGCCGCCCGGAAAGAATTTCAGGCGCACGCAGTCCCTTCCCTTCGCATCGAAAAGCCGCAGGCTTTTCGATGCCTTGAAACCGGAGCCCGGCCCTGCGCCGGGCTCCGGTGATTTGTATCAGTAGCGGACGCGGACCGTCAGCTCGCGGCCCTCCGGCAGGATGGTCGCGCGGATCTCGCGCTCCATGCCCGGGAACATCGTGGATTCGCCCGTCGCGGTAAGCGCCCCCGCCGCGTCGTCCCAGCGAAACACCGTGCGCGTATACTCCTTGCGCAGATAGCCCAGCGAAATGCCGTCGTCCTCATAGAGCGCATACTCGCCGTCCGCGCCCTGGTAGACGGCCAGCGAAAGCTCGTCAAAGCCGTCCTTCTTGCCGGTATCGACGTAAGGCGCGACCGGAGCCTTGGGCAAGATCGCACCGGCGCGCGCGAAGACCGGGATGTCCTCCAGCGCTGCCTCGACGGTGTGCTCGCCGCCCTCGTAGCGCGTGCCCTTGAAGTAATCGTACCAGATCCCCTCGGGCAGGTACACGTCCCACTTTGTCGCACCCTTCGCCGTGACCGGCGCGACCAGCAGGCTGTCGCCCAGCAGATACTCGCTGCCGATGCCGCAGGCTTTCTCGTCGCCCGGGAACAGGAACCACAGCGGGCGCATCATCGGCAGGCCCTGAACGTGTACGTCCATCGCCAGCGAATAGAAATAGGGCATCAGCTCATACCGCGCGTGGAGGTACTTCCGGCAGATGGGCTCGACGCGGGCATCCGGTAGCGTGCCTTCGGGGGGCGCGCTGTCCCTGGGAAGCGCCTTGGCGCGCTCCAGCGGGATCTGGTCAAGGCTTGTGAACTCCGTCCAACCCCAGGGGTTGTGCAGGAACGACGGCCGCCCATGCCCGCGGAAGAACGGGGTGAACGCGGAATACTCAAACCAGCGCGCGAACAATTCTCCGGTGAACCGGATCGTGGAGAAGAACCCGCCGGTGTCCGTGCCCCAGAACGGAGAACAGCTCATGCCGACGTTGAGGCCGATGGGCACCTGATTCTTCAGCGTCTCCCACTCGGCCAGCACATCGCCCGACCAGATGATGCCGCCCCACTTGGTGTGTCCGGGGAAGGCGTTGCGCTGCATCTGCAGCGGGCGCACGTCGGGGTTGAGCCGAAGGCTGCCCTCGTAATACATGCGCCAGCGCGCGAGGCGCTGCTCCATGTCCACCTCGTCGGCGTCGTCCGGCCACCACGCCTCGTTTTGGGCGACCTCGTAAAGTTCCTCGTGCCGCTTCCAGTAGTTCTTCGCGTGGTCGTATTCCAGCGGGCTGACCTCTTCGTCATGCACGCTGCCGTGAAGGCCGGTGAAGCACTTGGTGACGTGCAGGCTGACCTTATAGTGCATGTCGTGCAGTTCCCGCATGCTCTCCGCCGGATTCGGGAAGACATCCGGATGCCATTCAAAGTTGCCGTTCCACGTGTTCCAGCCGTAGTCGCAGTAGCCGGTGCCCAGGTAGACCAGAAGATCGCACGGCAGATCATGCTCGCGCATATACTTCGCGGTCTTGACGACCTGATTGACGCCGTTGTGTACGAGCGTTCGGTAGCTCTGCTGGTAGCCGAAGGCATACTTGGGCGGCATCGGAGGCATGCCAGTGAAGGCGTAGTATTCCCTGGCCGCGTCCGCCGGCTCTGAAAGCGCCACCACGAAGATGTCCGCGTACGCCGCCGGGTACTTTTCGAAGCATCCCACCTCGCCCCTCAGGTCGATCGCGCCCTTCCACGGCTGGTGGAAAAACAGCGCCCAGCCCTCGGTGGAGATCACGTAGGGCGACGGAGAGTTGGCGGAGTGGTTTTCCATGATCTCCGGCACCTGGCCGTTGACCCTGAGATCGTAGCGGAATCCGCGCCGATCCAGATGCTGCTTGTATCCGTGTCCGAGGCCGAACAGCCGTCCCGCGCCCAGCGGGAATTGCACATGCCCGCTGTCAGGGTCAACGGCAATCGTCTGAACGGGTTTTCCATTCCATCGCACGGAGAACCGAAGTTCTTTCGCGTCAATTTCAAAGTTTCCGGCTCTCAATTTGCACGCGTCCGTCAGCGACTGCCCCGGCTCGTTCCAGCTCCGCTCCGCGAGGTCCAGCGTGGCGAACACGTCCTTGACCGACTCGCCGGCGGGAAGCAGCGAGATGCGAAGCGTCTTGTCCGACAGCGCCTCAAAGCACGCCTTGACGGGAACTCCTCCGATTGAAAAACAACCCATACCGTTTCATCCTCCCGGTGATTATCTCCATCGCCGGCCGTCAGGCCTTGAGGCCGGTCATGACCACGCCCTCGACGATGTACTTCTGTCCGATGAAAAACACCACAACGACGGGCGCCACGGCGACGACCGTCGCCGCCATCATGTAGCCCCATTC
>JAEVZE010000172.1 GCA_023392395.1 Bacillota bacterium | reverse complement strand
GAGCAGTAATCTGCCACCAAGTCCGACCAGGGCGGTGTTATCAATGACAGGCATCGGTCCAAGTAGTTCCAACACTACCGGAGGATGTGTTCGAAGCGAATTTCTTTACTTGCTTGTTCCATAATAGTATTATCAGATGAGGATGGTGTATTTGAATGCCCACGAAGAAAAAATCAGAAGTTGTCGCTCTTGCCGTTGAGGCACCGAAAGCCAAGCGTACTTTCAGGACCGCCGAAGAGAAAATCGCCGAAGTAGATAGGAAGATCCAGTTTCATCAGAAGGCACTTAAGCAGCTTGAATCGAAAAAAGCGAAGATCGGAACCGGGCGGCGCCAGCGCAAGCTTACTTACGCCAAGGTTTTTGCTGAACTGAAGGCTTCAGGCAAGACGCCAGAAGAAATCGCCGAATTTCTCAACAAGTGAGGTGGAACCCGCTTCGGCGGGTTTTTTACAGCTATTCATTTAAAGCTGGGTTAGTACAGAGGAAAGCCCTCGACCGATTCATACACGGCCGAGGGCTTTTTGAAACCGACATGTCCGCCGCCGAAAAGGGGACTTGCTACAGCATAGCAAAACCACTTCCGTCGGATCAAAAGACGATGTTCTGATTGATAAAACGATTCGTTATGATATAATGTAATGGGTGTTATTATCCGAGGAGGCGCGGCTGGAATGGGCATCTCAAGGCTGTTCTACAAGGACACGCACCTTGCCCTTATGAAGCGCGGCGAGCAGTTTGTGCTCACGCTGAGCTATGCCGATCAACCTGCCGTCCTGGGTGAAATTCTCTGGCGTTGGCCGGAGGTTGAACCGATTGCACCCTATTTTCAGGGAGAAGACGTGAGCGAGGCGGACATTCCCCTCGGCAAGCTGTCCGGTCTTCTGAACACCCTGGCCGATCTGGAGTCGAAGTGCGCCCGCATCAAAAAACTTATCTTCTACATCCAGCCGGAGGTGCGGCGGGTACGCGTTCAGAGCACCACGCCTCCAGAGTTCTGCCTGACGTACCATTGGATTAACGGCAGGCTTTCCCGCTCATATCCCGAGGGCGTCATGGAACTGCCGGACGGCTGGTACCGCCTGGGCGACGTTTACTGGTGTTTCCCCGGCTTGAGTACCATCGATCAGGAGCGAATCCGGCGCACGACAATTGAAAAGCGCGAGCTGTTAGAGTTCCTGCAGCGGGACCTGTCCGCGTACGCTGGAGCAGGCGTTCGGTACGCCTGCGAGCTTCACTTTGACACCATCCCGGCGCTGGAACTCGTCATTGAATCGGTCGAAAATAGCGAAGTCCTCATCCGCAAGAAATGGAATGCTCCGCCGGAGCACATCGACAGGGATTTTGACCTGGAGGGATACATCGTCGCGGGCCGCACGCTGCGCCCCGGTATCCGACCGGAGGCCCTTGCTTCGCATCTTGCATTCGATGGAGAGGTCGCGGCGCTTCGGGGCATCGGGATCGCGCGGTTCTTGGACGAGCACTACCAAGCGGTGAAGCCGTGGATCACCGGCGGGATCAAGCAGTTTGAAGCAGCGCACAACTTCTTGAAGCCGCCTTACGAGTGGATTCTGGTGGCAAGCGCCGAGCCGGCGCACGGCATTGGCCAGCCATCCGCCCAACCGGTGGCGCTGATCGGCGGCGAGGAATTCCCCGCCCCGGAACTGGTCCAGATGATGCAGGTGCCGTATGCGCACCTCCGGTGCGGATGGGTGCGGCGCGTAGACCTCATGACATTAGGCGTCGACGTGAGAGGAAAATGGAACGGCAAGGGCAGCCTGAAGCCATTCAGGCTTTCCCCCGCCCAGATCGTCTACCGTGGCGACACGAGGCTGGCTGGACCCTGGACGCGGATGGAATTGCGTGGCGCGCCTTGGTGCGCCTCCCCGGTCAAGCAGCGAGCGGCGCGGGAGCATCTGGAATTCTTGACCCATTGGGGAGTTCCCGGCGGAATCACCGGCGGGTACGAAGCGGCGGCAATCTACGGCGTGGAACTTCTGAACAGCCTTCTCGCCCGGGATGCGAAGACCAAGGTTCTAGTCGTTGGGGAGAAGGCGGATCTCGAGGAATTCAAGGCGCAAAGCGGTTCTTATCAGGCGCTGAACATCTCTCAATACGAGGAAAACCATGAAAATGCGGTTTACCTCGCGCCCTTCGACAGGCTTCCCGGCACACAGGCTGTCACTGGCGTGCCTTGGGACCTTATGCTGTTGATCGAGCCGGATGTGCTGTACACCCCTGGCAGGAAGGCGGCGCTGGAGAACGTAACGTCGGTCAACGCCACCTGCAGGATCGGTTTCTACGTCACAGGACCCACCGCATGGGGCAATGACGCCCAGTTCACACAAAAGGCCGTGCTCGGGCTGGGCGCGATGGAGACCGCGCTGTCGCAACTAATCCAAAATCCACGCGTAGCGACGCCGCTTCCTTCGCCGTTTGTCTTCATCCCTTCGTCCATCGCTCCCGCGAAGGATTCCGGCTATGATTATGTGGTGCCCGGGGAGGCACCCAAGGGCTCGCCGATCCCTCCCCGCACGCAGAGTTCGCAAGCCGGCACGCCCGCGTTAGGCGCACCCACGTCTGGAACGGCTAAGCCCGTCGCTGTTCCTACAAAGCCCGTGCCGCCCACTATGATGACCGGCAACATGTCGGCGGAAAGCTTCATCCGGGAAGCCAGGAAATTCGCCACTCTCGGCGGCGCGGCTCAGGCGGAACACGTGCCCTTCTCCTGCTACTGGCCCAAGTATTCCGACATGAACGTGCCGCAGCGCAACTGGTATTTCCACCTGCGCGGCAGGATGCGGCGCGGCGAGTATCCGGACACCGACCTCTCCTATCTTTTCGTGCGCATCTACGAACTGATCAACGGCATCGCCTGCGAAAACGCCGCCTCCGCCTACCGCGAACTGATGGACATCTGGCGCCATTACCGGGACCGGTATCCAAGGCTCGACAAGTATCTGGATGATTGGGCGTTTGACTTCGTCTGCCTTAAGAATCCCGGCGTCGGTGCGTGGGAGCACATGAAGGACGCGCCCGCGCTGACGCAGGCGGCGCTGGATGCGGCGCTGACACAGCGGGCGGCAGGCGAACCAATGACGCTGTCCATCCCCGCGCTGGAATTGATCAGCGGCTACCGGATCACGCAAAGCAAGTTCTGGCTGTCCGGCCACAGCGAACTGATGGCGAAAGCGCTTCCGCTGGCCGTGGCGTTCGTTGACGCGCACATCCGCGAGAGCGAGCCCGGCGGATTGCTCTCAAAATTCACGCCGAAGCTTGTCAAGGAAAAGAGGGCCGCGTTCCAGAGCGCCGTCGTCGAGCAGAATATCCAGTATGAACTGACCTACATACCCTTTTGCGCCAGCGAAGCGCTCCGGGAATTGGTCAGCCAGATGCTGCGCCACGCGGAAAACGCGCTGCGCACCCAATGCAGGTTTGGGGCAAAGCTCCGGGGCGTCACGCTGGAGAAGCCCTACTCGGACTGGATCGACGCCTACATGGCGCGGCAGTTTACGCCGAAGCGGGCGGCCTTGCCTCCGTCCCGGGTCGCGCTGGACACGCGGACGCTGGAGAAGCTTCGCAGCGAATCCGACGAGGTGCGCGACGCGCTGATCGCGTCCATGGAGCAGGAGGAACCGGAAGCCGCCTGTGATGTTCCGGCGCCCGTCCGGCCGACGGACGCCCCGGAAGGCCTCTTGACCGACTTGGAGCCGGTCAACCGCATCCTGCACGCGCTGACGGAGGACCAGCGTCGCATCCTCGAACATTTCCGCGCGGAAGGCTGGGAACTGGATGCGGAAGCCTTCGCCGGGGCGTTCCCATCGCTTCTCATTGAGGCTGAGCTTGACGCCGTCAATGCGCAATCCCATCGGTACCTGGGCGTACATCTGGTCGCCCGTGAAGGAAGCCTGTTCGTTGTGGCGGACGACTACCGGGACGAGCTGGAGTACCTGATTGAAAACCCGATGGAGCATAAATCCAGCGCCTGGGCATTCGACGAGGAAGGCCTCGACCCCGAATGGGTTGACTTCTTCCACGCGGCGGACCTGGACGCACTGGGCGCGGTGCTTGTTGGTGAGCTGCAGCGCCTCGCGTCCGACCGTGGCGAAATGCCCGATCTCCTCATTGACGCGCTCAACGCCGCTGCCATGGAGACCGTCGGCGACCTTGTCGTGGATGGGACGGCAATTTCCGACGAATACCTGCCGCTGATCGCGGGACATCTGAGAAAGGCGTGATTTTGTGCAGAACATCAAGATCCCCAGGCGCATCTCCACGGCGATCCTGAATTCATTGGGGGCGGGCGTCGTGCCGCGTGTGGGGCTGGAGTACATCGCGGTCGGGCGCAAAAACGAGGTGAACGCCATCCTTTCCGACCTTGAAAACGCCAAGGAGGGCGGCGGCGCGTTCCGCTTCGTGGTGGGGCGGTACGGCAGCGGCAAGAGCTTCCTATTGCAACTCGCCCGGAACAACGCGCTGGAGCGGGATTTCCTGGTGGCGGACGCGGACCTGTCACCGGAGCGCCGACTGACCGGCACCAAGGGGCAGGGCCTCGCCACCTACCGGGAACTGATGCAGCACCTGTCTACCAAGACACGGCCGGACGGCAACGCGCTGGAAGTCATCCTGCAGAAGTGGATCTCCTCCGTGCAGCAGCAGGTACTGAAGGACGGCGTCGGCGCGGACGACGCGCGCTTCATCGAGGAGATGGAGTCGCGTATGACGAACATCATCTCCGACATGCAGAGCTACCTTCACGGCTTCGACTTCGCGAAGGTGCTGACCTGCTACTGGCGCGGCATCCGGCTGGAATCGGACGACATGAAGCAGAGCGCCATGTGCTGGCTTCGCGGCGAGTATTCCACCAAGACGGAGGCCCGCGCGCTGGGCGTCTCCCAGATCATCACCGACGATTCCTGGTACGACTTCCTGAAGCTGTTCGCGCGCCTCTCCGTCAAGATCGGCTACAAGGGTCTGATCCTTCTGATCGACGAAGGCGTGAACCTCTACAAGATCACCAACCGAGTGTCCCGGGAGAACAACTACGAAAAGTTGCTGACGATGTTCAACGACATCATGCAGGGCAAGGCGGAGCACATCGGAATCCTGCTGGGCGGCACGCAGCAATTTGTGGAAGACGACCGGCGCGGGCTGTACAGTTATGAGGCACTCCGATCCCGGCTTCAGGAGAGCCGCATGGTGAAGCCCGGCATGATGGACTACTCCGGCCCGATTATCCGGCTCAGCACGCTGGTGAGCGAGGAGATCTAC
>JAEVZE010000102.1 GCA_023392395.1 Bacillota bacterium | reverse complement strand
CGTCGCGATGAAGGCGGGCACCTGGATGCTGGCGATGAGCCTGCCGGAGATCCAGCCGATGAGTATCGCCATCAAGCACACGATGAGGAGGATCAGCGGCACGTTGGGGTAGATCGTGGCGGCCAGGAACGGAAGGCGGATGCCCTGGATCAAAAATCCACCGACCACCATGCCGGAGAGCCCGACCACCGCGCCGACCGACAGGTCGATGCCGCCGGTGATGATCACCAGCGTCATGCCGATGGCGAGCAGGCCGTAGATCGACGCGTGCTTGAGCATCAATACCAGCGACGGCCAGGTGGTAAAGTTGGGGGCAAACACGCAGAAGTAGGCCGACAGGATGATCAGCGCGATGAATGTGCGCCCCTTGAGCAAGATCGTACCGATCGAGTTGTTGCCCGCGGGCCGGGCGGCAGGTTTTATCATATGCATACCCTCCTACGCGTCACGCGGTGCGCAGCGCCGCGGCCGACGCCTTCACCAACGCGTTCTCGGTCATCTCATCCGCCGTGAGATCGGCGGTCAGCTTGCCATTGGACATGACCAGCACCCGGTCGCAGACCGAAAGGATCTCCTTGAGCTCGCTGCCCACGAACAATACGCCCATGCCCTGGGAAGCAAAGCGGCGCATCAGCGTGAAAATGTCGGTCTTGGCGCCCACGTCGATGCCGCGGGACGGCTCGTCCATCATGAAGATGCCGGCCTGCGCCATCACGCACTTGCCGATGACCACCTTCTGCTGGTTGCCGCCGGAGAGCGAGGTGATCAGGTGGCCCACATCGGCCACCTTCACCTGCATCTCGCGGACGGTCTCGTCGATCTCCTGACGGCAGCGCTTTTCGTCGATCGTCAGGCTTTTGACGAATCGGGGAATGGCGGTCAGGCGCATGTTACCCGCGATGGACATGGTCTGAACCAGCCCGTCCTTCTGCCGGTCCTCGGGCACCAGCACCATGCCTCTGGCGATCTGCCCGGCGACGTCGGGTTTGTCGACTTGTTCGCCCCGGACCTTCATCTTGCCGGTGGACTCCGGGTGCAGCCCCATCAGGGACTCCACCAGCTCCGTGCGTCCCGCGCCCATCAGGCCATAGATGCCCAGCACCTCTCCCCGGTGCAGCGTAAAGGAAACGTGGTCCACCGCGTATCCGCCGCCGGGGCGGGGGAGGCAGTAGTCCGTCACTTCCAGGACGGGTTCAGGCTCGCCGGTATAGGGCGGCTTTTCAATGGACAGCGTGGCGTGGCCCACCATCTTTTCGATGATCCACGGAATGGTGATGTCCTTCACTTCGGCGGTGGCGATCAAGTTGCCGTCCCGAAGCACCGTCACATTGTCGCAGATGCGCACGATCTCCTCCAACCGGTGGGAGATGTAGATGACCGCGATGCCGTGGCTTTTCAGGTCCTCGATGAGCTTGAACAGCACCTCGACCTCGGCTTTCGACAGGGAGGAGGTGGGTTCGTCCATGATCAGCACCTTCAGTTCCTGCCGGAGCATGGTCTTTGCGATCTCGACGATCTGCTGCTGCCCGACGCGCAGGTTCAGCATCAATTCGTTCGGATCAATGTCCTGCTGGAGGCGCGTCAGCACTTCCCTGGCGCGTTTTCGCTGTTCGGCCCGGTCGATGACGCCAAAGCGCGCGATTTCGTGACCGGCGAACATGTTGTCGGCCACCGTCATATCGCGAAACAGGTTGAGCTCCTGATGGATGATGCCCACGCCCATTTCGAGCGCCTCGCGTGCGCCGGAGAAGTGGACTTCCTTTCCTTCCAGGAACAACTTGCCCTCGGTCGGCTTTTCGATGCCCGCCAGGATCTTCATCAAGGTGGACTTGCCCGCGCCGTTCTCGCCGATCAGTGCGTTGACCCGGCCGGGCCACACGTCAAAGTCGACGCCCTTGAGCGCTTGGGTGCCCAAATATTTTTTGACGATTCCCTTCGCCTGCATGATGGGCTGCATGTTAGCCCACCTCCGCAAGCTGCACGGGGATGATTTCGGCGTCCGTGTCTTTTGCAAACTGGGTCAGCGCGACGCAACCGGTAAAGGAGATGGTCTTGCCCATCATCGCCGTCGCGTCGGTTTTTTTGATCAGGTCCTGCTGCACACGGGCGTTGAACGCCTTGGTCAGTTCCGCGAATTCCACCTGGTTGGCGAAGTCGTCCAGCTTCAAAAAACCCACGCTATCGCGGATGGCGTTGGTTTTGAGGACGGTGGACCACTGGATCAGCGCGTCGGCCGTGCCGTCGCCGGGGAGAAGGTCGATGGCCAGCCGCGTCTTGGACGCCTTTTCGGCGGAGACAATGTCGATCACCTTGGCTTCGCCCTTCAGACAGAAGTTCCAGGCGCTGGTTTCGTTTTCACGGGTGCCGTACTTCACGCCCGCGGCGCTCAGATCCTGTTGGGCCGCGGCGAGGATGGTAGTGGCGTCGGTCGCTTTTTCCAGGATGGCGGGCAGCATCTTGCCCTCCCAGTTGTCCTGGCAGTAGCGCTGGGCGACGGTGAGGTTTTCGTTGCCCGCTCCGGCGGACGCGGGCGCGTCCCAGATGACCGTCACCCGGCAAAACGCGGCGATCAGCAGGGCGGCCGCCGTCATGACGGCCCACATGATCCACCCGGTCGGTTTCTTCTTCATGTCCTCGGACCTCCCTGACTCAAGAAAGAAGGCGGGGTGGAAATACCCCGCCTTCCCGTGCGCTCGCTTATTCGGACAAGGTGAAGTTGTCCAGCTTGGATGCGTTGTCTTTGTTGATCAGCACGCAGTCCAACAGCTGCTTCTCTTCGGCCACCATGGGCTTGCCATTCTTGATGTAATAGTCGGCCTGAACGACTGCCTGCTCCGCGATGTAGGCGATGGGCTGCAGGCCCGTGGCCTTGATCTCGCCGCGGAGGATGGAATCGCGCACGTCGTTCGATCCGTCAAAGCCGCAGACGATGACGTCCTTCATGCCGGCCTT
>JAEVZE010000093.1 GCA_023392395.1 Bacillota bacterium | reverse complement strand
CGTCCTTCTCAAAATAACGCCTGCCATCCCCCGGCTTGCCGCCACGGGCATACTGCCCCTGAGGCCTGTCGCCTTGCGGCCTGTCGTCGCGGGGCCTGCCACCGTAAGGTCTGTCGCCCTGCGGCCTGTCGCCCTGGGGTCTTCCACCGTAGGGTCTGTCGCCCTGCGGCCGGTCGTCCCGAGGCTTGCCGCCGTAGGGACGATCCCCGTAGGGGCGGTCGCTGCGCGGCCTGTCGCCGTAGGGTTTGTCGCCCTGCGGGCGATCGCCGTGCGCATGATTGCCACCCTGCGGCCGGCCGCCCTTGCCGCCCTTGTCAAAAAACCGTTCAAAACCGCGGCCCTTGCCGCCTTTTTTCCCATCCATGCTATTCCCTCTCCCCCGCGTCCAGCGCCGATGCGATCAGCGTCTCCATACGCGCCTTTTGGTCCGTCAAAAACAGGTATCCGATCAGCGCTTCCAGCGCCGTCGCGCGGTGGTACTCCGCGGGATCGGCGCTCCTCGGCGGCGTTTGGCGCGCGTTGCGCGCACGGCGCACCACCGCGCGTTCCTCGTCTGTAAGCAGCGCCTCGACGCGCTGAAGCGCCTCCGCCTGCGCGTGGGCGCAAACGGTGCGGATGGCGCGCTTGTGCAGCACATTGATGCGGTCGCCGCCGCGCACCAGTCGCTCCCGGACATAGAAATCATAGATCGCGTCGCCCAGGTAGGCCAACTCCAGCGATCCGGGCAAGTCCGTCACAGCAGTTTCAGGAAGCGGCCATAGGCTGCCTCCCAGTCGGCGCCGTCGCCCTCCGGCTGATAGGTGCCGGTGGGGAACGAGCGGGCCACGACCTGGCGCAGCTCATGAACAGAGCCGATCGCGCCCAGCGCCATCGCCTGCACCAAGAGGTTCCCGACCACCGTGCCCTCGCTGGGGCCGGCGATGACGGGCTTTCTCAGCGCGTTGGCGGTGAACTGGTTGAGCATCACGTTCTTGCTGCCGCCGCCGACGATGTTGAGCGCGTCGATCTCGTGGTGCAAAAGGTCCTTCTCCAGCCGCTCGACGCTCCAGCGGTACTTGAGCGCCAGGCTCTCCAGGATCACGCGGATGATCTGCCCACGGCCCTTGGGCACCTGCTGACCAGTGCGCTGACAGTACTCCTGCACACGCTGAGGCATGCCGCCCGGCTGCAGGAAGCAGGGATCGTCCACGTTTAGAATGGCCAGGAACGGCTCCGCCGCCGCGGCCATCTTGTCCAGCGTGTCGAAATCCACCGCGTCTTCGCGGCGGTCCCATTCGCGCTTGCACTCCTGCAGGATCCACAGGCCCATGATGTTCTTGAGCAGACGCGTGGTGCCGTCCACGCCGCCCTCGTTGGTGTAGTTGGCTTCCATGACGGCGGGTTCGCACAGGGGTGTCCGGATTTCGGTGCCCAGAAGCGACCAGGTGCCGCTGGAGATGTAGGCGAAGCGGTCGCCCTCGGCGGGCACCGCCGCCACCGCCGATGCCGTGTCGTGCTCGCAAACCGCGATCACCGGGACTTCACCCACGCCGGTTTCCCGAGCGATCTCGGATAGCAGCGTGCCGCGCACCGCGCCCGGCTGTTCAAGCTTTGTAAACAGCGTCCTGGGGATGCCGAAGGCGTCCATCAGGTCCCAGGCCCAGTCGCGCGTGTTCGGGTCGATCAATTGCGTGGTGGAGGCGATGGTGTACTCTGTGGCCATTTTGCCCGTCAGGAAGTAGGCCAATAGGTCTGGCATCATCAGAAGCTTGTCCGCGATGCCGTACACCGGGTCGCCCTCCAGCTTCATCGCGTACAGCTGGAAGAGGGTGTTGAACTGAATGAACGCAAGGCCGGTGCGGGCAAAGATGTCCGCCTTGGGCATCACCTGAAAGCCCTTGGGCAGAATGCCATCGGTGCGCTTGTCGCGGTAGTGCACCGGAAGGCCCGCGAGAACGCCGTTTTTGCCCAGCAGGCCGAAGTCGACACCCCAGGTGTCGATGCCGATGGAATCCAGCCGGATGCCTTCCTTCGCCGCCTTGGTCAGCGCCTGCTTCATCTCGAAGAAAAAGCGCTGCACGTCCCAGACCATGCGGCCGTTCAGCGTCACCGGGTCGTTTGAAAACCTGTGCAACTCCGTCAGGCGGATGCGCTCGCCATCGTACTGACCCAGCATCGCGCGGCCGCTGGACGCGCCAAAGTCAAAACCCAGCAGGTTCAACGTCTTCGTGTTCATGGCTCTCCCCGCTTTCCTCGTATCATAGCCATTATACCAGTTTGAGGGAGCGCGTTCAACGGCTTTTTCGCCGCAAAACGCCCGGGTGGACGGGCATACCGGGCATACATGCATTATGCAGCGCTCTTTCGCGATTATTCCGCAGTAATCCACAGTATCCACAGGCTTATCCACAGAAAGCGCCCGGAAAACGCTGGTTTTTGGCGGAAATTGGGCGATCGTGGTGGATTATTCATGGGGAAGCCGGAAAGTTATCCACAGAACCGCGCCGGTTTTCGGGGCGTCGGGGCCGGACCCGGTCGGTTTCGCACAGGTTTTTTGTGGACTCCCCGTGGAGAAGTACCCAATCGCCGATTTTGGCCCTCGATGCCCCAAAATTCCTTAAACCCGGTGGTATGCGGCGCAAAAGCCAGCGCCATTTTCGAAACAAGTCCCGCACAAAGAATGCACAGGACCCGAGTCTTTTCGCATCGAAAGCACCAAGGCCTTCGCCTGGAGCCTAATTACTCCATCCCGTCAAGGCCGCTCAGCCGGGCGGCCGGATCGGCGTTGAGCGAGAGTTCCGCCACATTTCCCGCCATCAGCTGATAGAAGGCGGCGCTGCCGATCATCTCCGCGTTGTCGGTGCACAGCCTCGCCGGGGGCAGGAAGACGGTCAGCCCCGCCGCCTCACCCGATCGGACCAATTCTCGCCGAAGCAGGGCATTCGCCGCCACGCCGCCCGCCGCCGCCAGGCGCTTTGCGCCGGTATCCACCGCCGCTTGCACCGTCTTTTCCACCAGCATCGAAACCACCGCCCGGCGAAAGGAGGCGGCAAACCCCGCCTGATCGATCGCCTTTCCCTGCTGGCGCAGCATGTGGGCCTGGTTGATCACCGCGGTCTTGAGGCCGCTGAAGGAGAAGTCGTAAGGCCCCTGCGTCGAAACCTTGGGGAAGCGGTAGGCACGGTCGTCTCCCGTCTCCGCCAGCTTGTCCAGCAGCGGCCCACCCGGATACGGGATGTCCAGTACCCGTGCGACCTTGTCAAACGCCTCGCCCGCCGCGTCGTCCATCGTGCGGCCAAGGAGCCGGTACGCGCCGTAACGCTCCACCTGCACAATGTGGCTGTGGCCGCCGGAAGCCACCAGGCACACAAACGGCGGTGTAAGGTCCGGATGTGCCAGGTAGTTGGCGCTGACGTGGCCCGAAATGTGGTTGACCGGGATCAGCGGCAGATTCCGGGCGTAGGCAAACGCCTTGGCCCAGCTCACGCCGGTCAGAAGCGCCCCCACCAGGCCAGGCCCAGCGGTGACCGCCACCGCGTCGATTTCTTCCATAGATAGGCTCGCCCGGGTCAGCGCCTCCCGGACCAGCGGGTCCAGCGCCGAAACATGCATGCGGGACGCAATTTCCGGCACCACGCCGCCGTACAGCGCATGCCGCTCGATCTGCGACGCGATCACGCCGGACAGTACGCACCGCCCGTCCGCCACCACGGATGCCGCGGTTTCGTCGCAGGAGGACTCGATGGCCAGGATCACGGCCCTGCCCTTTTTTTGAAGCGCTTCCGCCTTTTGAAGCGCAGTCTCGTGATATGTCATGGATTCTCCTTCCGAGCCACCCGGCGCGTCAA
This sequence comes from Bacillota bacterium, assembly GCA_023392395.1. Lineage (GTDB taxonomy): Bacteria > Bacillota > Clostridia > Christensenellales > Aristaeellaceae > JAEZHK01. The sequence goes on along the minus strand of JAEVZE010000093.1, from coordinate 3,655 downwards.
CACCACCGGCAGCGCCCACAGCGCGGTCAGCACCGCCTGACCGGCCAACATCCAAACGGCCGCGCGCACCGCGACCGACGCAAAGAACCGCTCCGGCAGCATGCGGATCATGAGGTCCGTTTTGGGGTTCAGAAGCCACAGATCGTTGGTGAACAAAAGCCCGTGAAAGCGGCGGAACAGGCCGTCAAAGTCGACCGCCGCCCAAATTGCGACAAACAACAAAAGCGCAAGCCAGAAAACTTGCCCGGTCAGCCCCGCGCGCTTGAGCCGCCTCGCCCAGCCGCGGCCGAAGAGGCCCGCGGCAAGCAGCACCAGGCCCATTCCGGCAAAGACCCGCGTGATGTTTCGCTCCAGGTCGAACAGCGCTTTCACGTCCGCCATGTGGGCGATCTCACGCTCATTGAATACTGCCTGGACGCTGCCGTTGACGGTCGCGGTCATGTCAAGGTCGCCCCGCGTCCCGTTCAGGTAGTCCACCAACATGTCGCCGATCTGCGAAAGCGCCGTCTTGTCGACGCCCGCCGCCTGGGCGGAACCCAGCGCGTCGTACAACTCCTGGTGGTAGGGCCTGTCCAGCGCGCCCCGGTCGAACGCAAACAGCATTAGCGCCGGAACCAACAAAAGCATGCCCAGCGCGCAGCACAGGCTTTTCAGAGCGTTCTTTCCGTTGATCAAGCGGCATCGGCCCCATTTCAACAAGACTTCGGTCTGTTTTCGATCTTTTGGACCGGAAACAGACCGTTGTTCGGTGTATAAATTATAGTTTCTGCAGGTAAGCGGTCACAAAGCCCTCGAGATCTCCGTCCATGACGGCGTCGATGTCGCCCATCTCGTAGCCCGTGCGGTGGTCCTTGACCAGCGTATAGGGCTGGAACACGTAGGAACGGATCTGGCTGCCCCACTCGATCTTCTTGAGCTCGCCCTTGATGTCGCCCATCTGCTCCTGCCGTTCGCGCTCCTTGAGCTCGGCCAGGCGCGCGCGCAGCATGCGGAAGCAGGTCTCCTTGTTCTGCAGCTGGGAGCGCTCGTTCTGGCACTGCACCACGATGTTGGTGGGCAGGTGGGTGATGCGCACGGCGGAGTCCGTCCGGTTGACGTGCTGGCCGCCCTTGCCGGAGGAGCGGTAGGTGTCGATGCGCAGGTCCTCGGTCTTGATCTCGGTCGCACCGCTGTCCTCGATGACCGGGGCCACGTCCAGCGAAGCAAACGACGTGTGGCGGCGCGCGGCGGAGTCAAAGGGCGAAATGCGCACGAGCCGGTGCACGCCGCGCTCGCTCTTCAAAAATCCATAGGCGTAGTCGCCGCTGATTTCGAAGGTGACCGATTTGACGCCGGCCTCGTCGCCCTCCAGAAAGTCCAGTTCCTTGACGGCCAGGCCCATGCGCTCGGCAAACCGGGTGTACATGCGGTAGAGCATCTCGGTCCAGTCCTGGGCCTCGGTGCCGCCCGCGCCGGCATGCAGCGCCAGGATGCAGTCGTTCTGGTCATACTCGCCGGAGAGCAGCGTGGTCAGCCGGAGAGACTCCAGGTCCTTTTTCATGGCCTCGATCTCGGAGGCGATCTCCGGCACCAGCGAGGAATCGTCCTCCTCGTCGGCCAGGCCGATCAGCACGTCCAAATCGTCCGCGCGGCTGTTCAATTTCTTGAAGTGCTCGATCCGGGATTCCACCGAGCGCGACTTCTGGGTGATCTTCTGCGCGCGCTCCAGATTGTCCCAGAAGCCGGGCGATCCCATGTCTTCCTGGAATTCGGCTAGTTGTTCCTGAAGGTGAGCCACGTCAAAGTGAGTCACCTGCCTCTGCAATCATCTTTCGGATGGCGATGAGGTCTTGCCTGAAGCCATCGGTTTCGATCACACGATCACATCCTTTAAAATCTTATGGAAGGCAGATGGTCTGCCATTCTCCTTCTCCCGGGAGTTCGTAGAGGGCCGCAGCCCTCTATGCTTCAATCAAATCCGGCGACCTGTGCGGCGGATTTGGCTTTCCCCCAAAGGCCGAACTTATCCGGCCGACGGGGAAAGCATTCCCGATCCGGTTTCCGCCCGGAAATCCCGAAGGAATTCAGGAAACCGGCCGTTTTCTACGCAGAGGAAAGTCGCGCAGCGAATTCCCTCTGCCTTTCCCGCAGACTGCTACCGCTTACGCGCAGGCCCGACCGTAAATCTAAGATTCACAGGGCTTGCGCCGTTTCTCACGCAAAGGAAAGCCGAATGGCGGATTCCCTTTGCCGCAATGAAAAGCTGCTTCGGCAGATTTTCATTGCCCCTTCCCGCAGCACTCCTTGTACTTCTTGCCGCTGCCGCAGGGGCAGGGAGCGTTGCGGCCCACCTTCTCCCCCGCCTTGACGGGCTTCTTCGGCGAGGCGGAGGCGCCGTCGCCATGGGTGGCCGCGACGGGGGTGGCGACCTCCTTGCGCTCCGGCGGGCGCACCAGAACCGCCATGTACAGGCGCCTGAGCGTATCCTCCTGAATCATGCGGATCATTTCCTCGAACATCTCGAACCCTTCGATCTTGTACTCGACGATCGGGTCCTTGTGTCCGTAGGCGCGCAACCCAATGCCGTCGCGCAGCTGATCCATGGCGTCGATGTGGTCCATCCAGCGGCGGTCCACCGCGCCTAAGAGCGCCACCCGCTCGAATTCGCGCATGTCGATGCCCGCATCCGAGATCATCTTCTCACGCTCCTGGTAGAACGAAACCGAGCGCTCCACCAGATCGTTTTTGAACGCCTCGCGGGTGTACTGCCGCAACGAATCAAACGAAGCCTTGACGTCGCCGGGTTTCATGCAGATGCGGTCCAGGTACTCGGCGATGCCCGGGATGTCCCAGGTGGTATCGTCCTGCTCGTTCGCGACCAGGCGCTTCAGCACGTCCTCGATCAAGGTCTCCCGCATGTCGTCGATGCGGGTCTTGATGTCGTCGCCCTGCAGCACTTCGCGGCGCTGCCGGTAGATCAGTTCGCGCTGCTGGTTCATCACGTCGTCATACTGCAGCACGTTCTTTCGGATGTCGTAGTTCCGGGCCTCGACCTTCTTCTGCGCACCCTCGATCTGCTTGGAGAGGATGCCGTACTCGATGGCCTGGCCCTCCTCGATCTTGAGCCGCTCGATCAGCGGCTGGATGCGGTCGGAGCCGAACAGGCGCATCAGATCGTCTTCCAGCGAGATGAAGAACTGGCTGGAGCCCGGGTCGCCCTGGCGACCGGCACGGCCGCGCAGCTGGTTGTCGATGCGGCGGGACTCGTGCCGTTCGGTGCCCACGATGTGCAGGCCACCCAAGCCGATGACCTCCTCGTGCTCCTTGTCGGTCTCCTTGCGGTACTGGGCGTAGAGCTCATTGAAGAGCTTGCGGGCCTCCTTGACCTCGTCGGGCACGTTCTCGGCGTGGCCGATGGCCTCCTCGATCAGGGATTCCTCGTAGCCTAGCTGCTTCATGCGGTGGCGGGCCATGAACTCCGGGTTGCCGCCGAGCAGGATGTCCGTGCCGCGGCCGGCCATGTTGGTGGCGATGGTGACGGCGCCGCGCTTACCGGCCTGGGCGACGATCTCAGCTTCCTTCTCGTGGAACTTGGCGTTCAAGACCACATGGGGTACGCCGCGGTTGTCCAGGAGCCGGGAGACCAGTTCGCTCTTCTCCACCGACACGGTACCCA
>JAEVZE010000356.1 GCA_023392395.1 Bacillota bacterium | reverse complement strand
GCGCAAGGCCCCTGGGCCTTGCGCCGCTATTGAAAATTCCCCCGTTTTCGCGCGCGGGGGACCGCAGGCGGTTCCCTTCGGGGCGTTGAAAAACCACGATGGTTTTTCATACCAAGTAGAAACAGTAATTATTCCAAAGGGCCGGTACGACGAATAATGAATGTTTTGGATTGGTATCAACGCGAAGGAAGAAAACCGCGTGAGCCAGAAATTCTTCACTGACTTGTGGTAATTTTTCTGCCACCAGTATCGTCCTGGTGGCAGAAACACATTCCCGGCTCAATGATCAAACCCTTGGTTGGGTCGGTCTTTTCTCTGCATTATGCCATACAATCGGCCGGGCTCGCCCGCGCCTCGAAGGGGGCACACCGCTTGAAACGAAAAATGTCGGTCGACCTGATGTTCCTGTTCCCCTGTTTGTTCGCGTTTCTCATGGTGATCATCTGCCCGTTTTTTCTGGGCATTTACTACTCCATGACCGACTGGAACGGCGTGCGCGAGGCCATCAACTTCATTGGCTTTGAAAATTTCCGGGGCATGTTCCATCAGCCCCAGTTTCTTTATTCCTTTATGATCACGGTGGAGTACACCGTAATCAACGTGGTGCTGGTCAATGTGGTCAGCTTTTTCCTGTCTCTCTTGGTCACCGGGCAGGCGCGGCTTCGCAACCTCTACCGGGCCGGCTTTTTCGTGCCCAACCTGATCGGCGGCATCGTGCTGGGCTACATCTGGCAGTTCCTGTTCAACAACGTGTTCACGTTGGCGGGGGCTTCGCTCCCGTTCCTGGGCAAATCCCTGATCGCCCGCACCGACACGGTCATCTGGGCGATGAGCTTCGTCAACACCTGGCAGTATGCCGGTTACATCATGATGATCTACGTGGCGTCCATCCAGTCGGTGCCCACCTCCGTCATGGAGGCCGCGTCGGTGGACGGCGCCAGCTACTTCACCCGCATGCGTCGGGTTTTGATCCCGATGATGGCCAACGCCTTCACCATTTCGCTGTTTTTGACGCTGACAAACTCCTTCAAACAATTCGATATGAACTTCACGCTGACCAACGGCGGCCCCAGCGCCCGCTTCATGGGCGGCGCGGTCAAGGCCAGCCAGCTCCTGGCAATGGACATCTACAACACCGCCAACGGCTCCAACAAGATGGCCGAGGCCCAGGCCAAGTCGGTCGTGTTCTTCCTGGTGCTGGTCGTGTTCTCGCTGGTGCAGGTCTACTTCAATAAGCGCAAGGAGGTGGAGATGTAATGACCACCAAAGCCAATCCCCTGACGCTGGAAGCCGTGGGCGCCAAGGGCGGCACCTCGCGTAAATGGGGCAAGATCGCCGTGGAAGCGGTCGGCATCCTCCTGTTCCTCCTGTTCATGATGCCCTTCTGGATGGTCGTCCTGAACGCCGCCAAGGACGCCAAGGAGATCATTTTCAGCGCCGTGTCCTGGCCGGCCAGCTGGGGCCAGATGTGGGTAAACATCGTCAAGATCTTCAACAACCCCACCACCGACTACATCGGCGCGTTCTTTGATTCGGTGATCATCACGGTGATCTCGCTTTCGATCATCCTGCTGTTCTCCGCCATGGGCGCGTGGGTGCTGGTGCGCAACAAGACGCGCTGGTCCACCATCGTGTTTATGGCGTTCGTGGCGGCCATGGTCATCCCGTTCCAGGTGGTCATGTTCCCGCTGGTCCGCTGGCTGCGCATGCTGGGCGGCGCGATCGGGATCCCGCTGCTGGGCACCTACCAGGGCATCGCGTTCGCGTACCTGGGCTTTGGCTGCTCGATGTCGGTGTTCATCCTGCACGGGTTCATCAAGGGCGTGCCGCTGGAGCTGGAGGAGGCCGCGACGATCGACGGCTGTGGCCAGGCGGCCACCTTCTTCCGGATCGTGCTGCCGCTGCTGCAGCCCGTGGCTGTGACGGTGTTGATCTTAAACGGCATCTGGATCTGGAACGACTACCTGCTGCCGCTGCTCGTCCTGGGCTCCAACGGCGCGGTGCAGACGATTCCGCTGGCGGTCACCGCGTTCGTCGGCTCCTACCTCAAGCAGTGGGACCTGATCCTGACCAGCGCCATGCTGGCCATGCTGCCCATCATCGTGCTGTTCCTGTTCGCGCAGAAGTACATCATCAAGGGCATGGTGGAAGGATCCATTAAGTAGGCGCTGAAATCCCCTTCGGGTCTTTCAGCGTATCGGAAGAAAAGCTGCGTGAGCCTGAAATTCTTCGGAATTTCCGGGCGGCTCACTGACGAATGTATTGTTACCGCCACCAGTTTTCGACCTGGTGGCGGCAACACGTTTCCGGCGCACAGGTCGCCGGAAACGATTGGAAGGACCGCCGGGGTTGCCCGCAACCTGATGCCTGCGCAAGCGGGCATTTTCTGCTATGCGGGCAAAGAAGAGGCCGAATTGAATGTCCAAAATCCGATAGAAATCCCGCGCCGCGTCCGGTATAATAAAGAGCATAAAGGGGAACGGAAGGCGGTGGGCACATGACGGAGCGAGAGAAATGGGACGCGGTCGAACATTCGAGCGCGGAAGCCGACGGCGCGTTTTACTACGCCGTCAAGTCCACCGGCATCTTCTGCCGCCCGTCCTGCCGGTCCAGAAAACCCTCTCCGGGGAACGTCCAGTTCTTTGACCGCGCGGAGGACGCCGTGCGCGCGGGCTACCGGCCCTGCAAGCGCTGCAGGCCGGATCTTGCCCTGTATACGCCCGATCTGGACGTTGTGGAGCGGGCGAAGGCGGCGCTTGCGCAGAACCTGCCCGACAAACGTCTGGCTTTCGGCGCGCTCTCCGCTCTGGGGTTGACGCGGCACCGATTGGACCAGGTCTTCCGGGCGCAGACGGGCGTTTCCCCGGCGGAATATTTCAATCGGCTTCGGTTGGACGAGGCCGTAAAGGCATTATTAGAGTCCGATCAGTCGGCCCTGGAAATCGCGCATTCGCTGGGGTTTGAAAGCCCGTCCGCCTTTGCCGCCTTCTTCAAAAAGCGCGAAGGCGTCACGCCCAGCGATTTTAGAAAGCAAAGGAATGCGCCGGGAGCCCTACGCGGCGCGATGGCCGTCTATGACACAATTTTCGGTCCGATGACGATCGCGGACGACGGCGCGGCCATTACCTTCGTGCGGTTCGGCCATGAGCCGGGCGCTTCTTTTCAGGGTTCCGGTCTGACCAGCAGGGCGGCGGAGCAGCTGAACGAATACTTCTCAGGCCATCGGACGCAGTTTGATCTGCCGTTTAACCTGAAGGGCACGCCCTTTCAAAGGGCGGTATGGGGTGCGCTGTCCGAAATTCCCTTCGGCGAGACCCGCACCTACGCCCAGATCGCGGAGGCGATTGGCAAACCTCATGCGAGCCGCGCGGTGGGCGCGGCCTGCCGTGAAAATCCGATGTTGGTCCTCATCCCCTGCCACCGCGTCCTGGGCTCGGATGGGAACTTACGCGGCTACGCGGGCGGCATCGATCAAAAGGAACGGCTTCTCGCGCTCGAGCGCGCGCTCAGCCGGGACAACGGCCCAAAGGAGAAATCATGACGACATACTTCAACCCCGGCTGCGCGCTCCAAATGTACAAGCCGCGCCTGGCCGACCGGACGCTGGCGCTGTTGAACGAGCGCCTGGGGCCTGTCCTGCCCCATGACATCTGCTGCCACCATGATCCGGGGCTTCCGGCGGGCTCCCAAATCGTCAACGTCTGCCCCGGCTGCGACAGGCGCTTCCGCAGTTTGTACGAAGGCGTATCCACGATCTCCTTGTGGGAGGTGCTGGATAGACTTCCCGGCTTCCCGCTCCCGGACTACCGCGGCATGAGCATGTCCCTGCACGACGCATGCCCCGTGCGCGAGCGGCCCCAAGTGCACCGGGCAGTGCGCAGCCTGCTGCAAAAGATGCGCATTAAGGTCGTCGAGCCGGAGCGCTCCGGCGCTCATTCGGTCTGCTGCGGCGACGACTTCTACCAAAAACTGCCGCTGAACGAAGTTGAGCGGCGGATGAGGCTCCGGGCGGGGTCGATGCCCTGCCAGGACGTATGCGTATACTGTGTCTCCTGCGTCAAGTCCATGGCGGTCGGCGGCCGGACACCCCATCACCTGATCGATCTGATCTACGGCGAGGCGACGGAGCCTCAAGTCTACGACACCGTTCGCTGGCACGAGCAGCTCGACGCGTACATTAACGCACACTGATGCGGGAGGCCCAGAAATAAAAACAGCCGGGAATCCAGTTCTGGATTCCCGGCTTCAAATGGTTAACGAACCCACTCGTACCTTCCAATCATTCCCGGCGACCTGCGCGCCGGGAATGTGTTTCAGAAACCAGTGCGCACACTGGTAAATGAAACAATTCCTTCTGTCAGCGGGCCGCCCGGAAATTCCTCAGAATTTCAGGCCTGCGCTGAGCCCCTTCTTTTGCGCTCAAAAGCCGTAAGGCGGATTTTAAGCGCCCTAGTTGAGCAGGAAATTGGTGATGGCCGCCACGTTCTTGGATCGGTTGGGCACCAGCACCGCCATGCCGGAGATGGTCTTGGACTTGTATCCGCTGTCCACCGGGATGCGCAGCTGCTTGACCTCGGTGTCCTTCAGCTGGAACGCCGCCGGGGCCAGCCGGAGGATGTCCGCCAGCGTCAGGTTGGTGTCTACCTTGTCCAGGTTGTCCAGCGCCAGCTTGCCCAGATCCATCATGGACATCGCCTTGACCTTCTCCATCGCCTTCAGGATGACCGTGCGCTGCCGCTCGGTGCGCTCAAAGTCGCTGGAGCCCTTGCGGTACCGGGCATAGGCCTGCGCCTGGCGGCCGTTCAGAAGCTGCTCGCCGGTCTTGGTCAAAAGGCTGTCGTTGGTCTTGATGCCCTTCTTGGGGTAGGCCTTCTTCAGGACCACGTTGTCTTCCTTGATGACCAGGTTGATGTACTTCATCTGCGTCTTGGACTCGATGTTGGCCGTAATCCCGCCAATCTGGTCGATCAAATCGGCCAGCAGCGAGAAGTTGACCGCCGCGTAGTAGTCCACGTCGACGCCGAAGTTTTTCTTGAGCGTCTTGATCAAAAGCTCCGGCCCCCCGAACACGTAGGCCGCGTTCAGGCGGTTGTTCTTGTAGCCCGGAATTTCCACATACAGATCGCGCATGAAGCTGGTCAGCTTCAGGCTCTGGTGGTCGGGATCGATGGTGAGCAGCATCATGGTATCGCTGCGACCGGTCTTCTGCCCAGGCCGGGCGTCGATGCCGACGAGCAGGATGTGGGTCATGCCGTTGACCTTGTCCAGCGCGTTGGTTTCGTTGACGTCCAGCTCGTTCATCAAATCCGAAAGGAATTTTTCTTCCTCGGTCGGATTTTCGATGACGGCATCAGCGGCATCGTCCGCGGCCTGATCTTCCGCGATCACCTCGTCATCCGGCGAGGCGGCGGCGTCAGCGCTGGACAATGCTTCGGGGGAGGGCGTCTGAGACTGAGACTGGGCCAGCGTGGCAAAACTTCCCATCGGATTTGACGGTGCGATTTCCGCGGCGGTACCCAAATAGATGGCCAGTACAAGCACGAGCACCAGCGCGAGCGCAAGGAAGCGCGGCGCCTGTCCTTTGTTCATGGGTTATCACCTCTACACAATGAATCTGTATATTTCAGACGAAGCCGCGTCCGCAAATGTTTCTAAAAAATTTGCGGCGCGGCTTGTTATATTCAGGAGAATGCTTTGTGGTGTTCACACCGCCTGCGGGTAGAGCACGCGCACGTCCATGTCGCCCAGCATCGCGCGTAGCTGGCCGGGGAAGTCGCGGCCGGAGTTCTTGGATTGACCCATGATGATCTCGGTGGCGCCGATGGCGCGCGCGAACGATGCGATTTCGCCCACCACGTCGGAGGCGCGACGCACGGTCATCTCGGCGCCGTGGGCTGAGGAAATCTTGTACAGCAATTCCAGCGCCTCGCCCTCCGCCGGGTTGCCCAGAAAATTGCCGGTGAGCCCTGCCACGTGCAATACGCTAAGGTCCGCCCCCTGCTCGCGCGCGACGCGCGCGCCGTATTCGATCAGTTGTTCGCAGGATTTCTGTACGGTCACGCAGACCAGCACCTGCATGGAACCCTCAGCCTCCTTTACGCCCGCCCGATCTCCTCAAAGGACGTGATAAATTTGCCAAACGACTTCACCTTCAACCGCTGGCCCGGCTCAAAGCCCGGCCGGGGCTTTTCGTCGTCCCAGTAGAACAGCAGATTGACCTCCTGTCCGGCGTCCAGCATCACGTCGTGCACGAGGACGCCGTCCACAGTGCGGGATTCGTCCGCCTCGGACACAAACGTGCCCTCGGTCTCGCGGCTCATGCCCGACTGCATCTCCCGCAGGAACTTCAGATAAGCGCTCCACGGCGCGATTTTCAGCGCGCTCCAGCTGTACACCATGCAACCGCCCACGATCGCCGCCGCCAGCGCCAGCGGCTTGATCCTGAACGTCATCCCCAGGACAACCAACAAAAGCGCCGCGCCGCCAACGAGCAGTGCGACGGTCAGCGCCCGCTTTCGCGCGGCCTCGGTCCTGGTCAGATCCGCCTCGCCGTACACAAGGCGCACCCCCTTCCGGGCCAATACGGCCCACGTTTACTATACGCCCAGCGCGACGGGAAGTAAAGCAAGGCCGCCGATTGTTCACAATAAAGTTGGAATTTGGGGCGCCCAAAAATCCACCCGGCGGATTTTGGGGCGCATGGGGGGAAGCCTTCGCGAGCCTGAAATCCTGCGGGATTTCCGGGCGGCTCGCTGACTGTTGGTATTGTTTCATCCACCAGTGTCCGCTACTTACGGATGAAACACGTCCCCGGCGCACGGGTCGCCGGGGACGATCAAAGCCCTGGACGGGCCCGTCAACGGTTTGAAATTTTGGAAAGAAGCGCCGTCCGCTCATTGGGCGCGCCCGCGATCACCTCGTCCAGGAGCTTTTGCAGCGCTTCGCCCACCGCCGGTCCGGCAAGGCCCAGCCGCGTCAGGTCGCGCCCGTCCACCGCCAACTGCCGGATGGGCACGCAGGCGTTGGTTTGGATCAGCCGTTCCAGCGCCGCGCCATCCGCCCCCGCCATTTGGAATAGCGCCCGCGCGTCCTCCGGCCCCAACGCGCCCAGCGCCAGGGCGGGGGATATTTCGGGCTTGTCCAGCCAGCTTATCAGCCTCAGCGCCCGCTCAATCACCTTCCCCGGCAGCCGGAGCGACCAAAGCGCGCCCTCAGCGTCCACCCCCAGCGGGGAGATCAGCGCCGCGAGCCGCGCCGCGGGGTCAACCGGCGCGCGCGAAAGCCGCTCAAGCGCCCGCGCCCAGCCCTCTTCCAAGACAGCCGAAAGAGACGGCAGCGCGGCCTCCAGAACTTCCCTGTGCGCCTGCGCGACAAGCGCCGCGCCCGGCCCCAGCAAAAGGCCCTCCACCTCCGCGCCCACCCGCTCCCGCGCCACAAAGGCGAGCGAAGCGCGTAAGGATGTCAGCGCGCGGGCGGTCTTCGGCTCGATGGAAAAACCCAGCCGGGACGCAAACCGCAGCGCCCTAAGGATGCGCAGCGCGTCCTCCTGAAAGCGCGAGGCCGGGTCGCCCACCGCGCGGATCAACTTCGCTTCGATGTCCCGCCGCCCGCCCATCGGGTCGATCAGACCGCGCGCGGTCGACCAGGCGATGGCGTTGACGGTGAAATCCCGCCGGGCCAGGTCCTCCGCAAGGTTCCCGGTAAACCGGACGCCCTCAGGTCTTCGGTGATCCAGGTATTCCCCGTCCACCCGGTAGGTGGTGATCTCAATGGCCATGCCGCTTCTCACCAGCGTCACGGTGCCGTGTTTCAGGCCCGTGGGCACGATGCGTTCACCGGAAAGCGCCTGCATGACCTCCTCCGGATGCGCGGAAGTGGCCAGGTCGTAGTCCTGGGGTTTTTTGCCCATCAGGTGGTCGCGCACGCAGCCGCCCACGGCCACCGCCTCGTACCCGGCCTGTTCCAGCCTTTCGATGGCCCAGCGCACCGCCTCCGGCAGCGTCATTTCGATCACCTCCTGTTCTATTGTACACATTTCTCAACCGCTATTCAACTTCCGTAGAGGAACGAGTTGTATTCAATACAAACTCTGACGTTCCACTTCGTACTATCCAATCGTTTCCGGCGACCGGTGCGCCGGGAATGTGTTCCCAACACCAGCGCGCACGCAGGTGTTGGGAACACACCATTATGTCAGCGAGCCGTCTGGAAATCCCTCAGGATTTCAGGCTCGCGCAGCTTTCCTCCTTCACATAGAAAAAAACGCTCTGCGTTTTTCTATGCCTGCTTCCCAAAGACTTCATTTGCGTTTGACGGGTAGCTTTGCTAAAATAATCTGATAAAGGGAGTGAGACGCATGGACATCGAAGCCAAGGCCATCGTCACGGTACTGGGACTGGACCGCAAGGGCATTATCGCGGGCGTCAGCCGGGTGCTGTACGAGCACAACGTCAACATATTGGACATTTCGCAGACCGTCCGCTCGGACTATTTCAACATGATGATGGTGGTGGATGTGTCCGACCCGAACTGCGCGTTCGAGCAATTGTCCGCCGAGCTGGAATCTTTGGGCGGGCGGCTGAATTTGCAGATCCGCATCCAGCGCAGCGACATCTTCGAGGCGATGCACGAGATATAACCATTGCCGGAAATCCGCAACGCGTCTTTCCGGCAGCGCAAGCCCCTTAAGCCCAAAGGCTACGGCCGGGCTTGCGGGCGAACCTGTATGCAGCCTGCGGCCGTACATGCCGCCCTCCGGCTGCCTTGATTCTATCAGGGGGCTACGGCCCCCGAACCCCCAGAAAAGAAGTCCGCGATAAATCCGTCGAAAACCTTTCGTCGGTAAGGAGCAAGCATGTTCAGTTCCAATGAAATCCTCGAAACTCTGCGCATGATCGACCAGGAAAAGCTGGACGTGCGCACGATCACGATGGGCATCTCGCTCTTCGAGTGTGCAGACGACAACGCGGAGGCCCTCGCCAAGAAGGTCTACGACCGGGTGACCCACGCGGCGGAGCACCTGGTGGCCGTCGGAAACGCCATTGAGCGGGAATACGGCGTGCCCATCGTCAACAAGCGCATCTCGGTGACGCCGGTTTCCCTGATCGCAGGGGCGATCAGAAGCCCGCTGCCGCTGGCCCGGGCGCTGGACAAGGCCGCGGAGGCCACCGGCGTGAACTTCATCGGCGGCTACACGGCGCTGGTGCAGAAAGGCATGACCCGGGCGGACCGGGCGCTGATCGAATCGCTGCCGGAGGCACTGAGCGAGACGAACTTCCTGTGCGCTTCGGTGAACGTGGCCTCCACCCGCGCGGGCATCGACATGGACGCGGTCCGGCTTTGCGGCGAGGCGGTCAAAAAAACCGCCGAGGCCACCAAAGACAAGCAGGGCCTGGGCTGCGCAAAACTTGTGATCTTCGCCAACGCCGTGGAGGACAACCCCTTTATGGCTGGCGCGTTCCATGGCCCGGGCGAGGGCGACAGCTGCATCAACGTGGGCGTCAGCGGGCCGGGCGCGGTCAAGTGCGCCCTAGAAAAGGTCAAGGGCGAGCCCTTTGACGTGGTGGCCGAAACCATCAAGCGCACCGCCTTCCGGATCACCCGCGTGGGCCAGCTGGTGGCGCGGGAGGCGTCAAGGCGGCTGAACGTGCCTTTTGGCATTGTGGATCTGTCGCTGGCGCCGACGCCTGCGATGGGTGACTCGGTGGCGCACATTCTGGAAGAGATGGGCCTTGAGAAGTGCGGCACCCACGGCTCCACCGCCGCGCTGGCGCTATTAAACGACGCGGTCAAAAAGGGCGGCGTGATGGCCTCGTCCCACGTGGGCGGGCTAAGTGGCGCGTTCATCCCGGTCTCGGAGGACATTGGCATGATCGAGGCCGCCGCCTGCGGCGCGCTGACGCTGGATAAGCTGGAGGCCATGACCTGCGTGTGCTCGGTGGGCCTGGACATGATCGCGCTGCCGGGTGATACTTCCGCCGCGACCATCGCCGCCATCATCGCAGACGAGGCCGCCATCGGCGTCATCAACAACAAGACCACCGCCGTTCGCGTCATCCCCGCGCCCGGCGCCGTGGCGGGCGACCGGGTGGAGTTCGGAGGCCTTCTGGGCTCCGCGCCCGTCATCCCCGCCCATCCCTTCTCCTCCGAGGCCTTCATCGCCCGTGGCGGCCGCATCCCCGCGCCGCTGAACAGCCTGAGGAATTAGGGGGGAGGCGAGGGAGAACGCCGGGGGCTCCGCCCCCGAACCCCCGCAAGGGGGCTGAGCCCCCTTGACCCCGCACAAAAGAAAAAAGCAAGTGCAGAGCGATCGTTACATCGGCTCTGCACTTATTGTTGCAGTCTGGCTTCAAAGGTTGTCGGATTGAGAAGCGAGAAAATCGCGCACACGCAGCTTGGCGCGGTAGACTTCGTTGCGGGGGAAAGATAAAAGCGCTTGATCGGCGGCGGCGTTCAGCGTCGCCCCGGAGAGCATGGTTTCAAGCAGGAACGTTGCGGCGTCGGCAGGTTTTGCCGGCGCTTCTTCGATTTTGCGGGGCGGCAGCTCCACCGCCACCACGTACTCGCCCTTGTCCACGTTGGGGTTGTTCTTCAAAATCGCCAGCACTTCCCCGGCCGGGCCGCAGTCGACGCGCTCGAATTTCTTGGTCAGGTCGCAGGCGGTGAGAACGCGGGCATCCGGAAATTTTTCCGCCAACGCCTCCACCAGCTTGACCACCCGGTGGGGGGATTCATAGGCCACAAAGACCGGGAAGCCGGTCTTTTCAAAGTCTGAAAGCGCCGCGTCCAGCGCGGCCTTCTCCCTTGGCAGAAAGCCCAGGAAAGCGAACGGCCCCGGCAAAAAGCCGCTGACCGAAAGCGCCGCCGTCATGGCCGAAGGCCCCGTGACCGGCGAAATCTCGATCCCCGCATCCCGTGCCGCCGCCACCAGTGCGTAGCCGGGGTCGGAGATGGCGGGCGTGCCCGCGTCGCTTGTCACGCAGACGGTGAGGTCCTCCGCGAGCATCCTCTTTACGATCTCCTCCGCCCGCGCCCGCTCGTTGTGCCGGTGGCAGGAGATCATCGGCTTTTTGATCCCCAGATGATTGAGCAGCTTCATCGTGACCCGCGTGTCTTCGGCGGCAATCAGGTCACACGCCTCGAACGCCTCGCGCATGCGGGGCGTCAGGTCGTTCAGATTTCCAATCGGCGTGGCCACCACCAACAGTTTTGCCATTTCATTCACTCCCGGGCCGTTCCCCGTTTATCTTTTCAATCGCCTCCCGGCGACCCGTGCGCCGGGAGCGTGTTTCCCGATGCCAGTGCGGACACTGGCACCGGAAACAATACCTTATGTCGGTGCGCCGCCCGGAAAGAACGCTGAATTCAGGCGCGCGCAGATTTCCTCTTTCGCATGGAAAAGCCGCCCGGCGGATTTTCCATGCCCGGAATACAGCCGGCATCGGGCGCATAATAATTTGCCGCGTTAACGCCCAGTCACTTCCAGAACATAGCACAGTTCGTTGGA
>JAEVZE010000318.1 GCA_023392395.1 Bacillota bacterium | reverse complement strand
CCCGGTGTCCACGGAACTGGAAGTGGCGGCGGAGCCGGAGGTCAAGCTTCGGCCCAAGCCGCGCCCCTACGTGCTTCCGGTGGAGCAGCCCAAAGAGGAGGCTTCGCAAGTCGCGTCGGCGGCCGCCGAGGAGCAGGGAAATGCCTGGCTGGACGCGCTGGGCGGCATGGTGAAGCGGGTGCCGGTCTGCGACGAGAAGGGTCTGGTACTGGACCACGTGCTGGAGCCGGTGATCGGCGGCAAGATCGAGGGCGGCGCGTCCGACAAGGTTTTTTACTACCGCTGCCCGGACGACCAGCTGGCCGGGTACCGCATTCACGCGGGCGATCTGCTCCTGACCGTGCCGGAAAAAGCACCAGTGGACGAGGCGGTCATGATTGTGGACAAATTTGGCCTGCGCGTCGCCCGCAAAGTGAAAAAGCTGGACGGCGGCAAGCTGCTTTTGCAGACCTACGACCGGGAATTCCGCGCCGAAACCGTGGATCTGAAGGCGGTGACGGTCCTGGGTCGCTGCGTGAAGCTGATGCGCGGGCTCTGACGTTGCATAGATATACACATTATTCACAAAAAATCGCTTGATTGACAGGGCGCGGCGTCGTATAATCGTTGCATCATTCTAGATCAACCGGAGGAGACGAAGAATTATGAAGCTGTTTTCCAGAATCCTGCTCGTGGCGCTCGCGCTGGTTCTGACGCTGACCGCGACCGGCCTGGCCGAGGATACCGCCCTGACCGTCGGCACCAACCCGGAGTTCCCGCCGTTTGAATCCATGGGCGACAACAACGAAGTCGTCGGCATCGACATCGACATCATCAACGCCATCGCCGAAAAAATCGGCATGACCGTGACCGTGGAGTCGATGGACTTTGATGCGCTGATCCCGTCGCTGGCCAGCGGCAAGATCGACGTGGCCATCGCCGGCATGACCAATACCGAAGAGCGCAGGAAGAGCGTGCTCTTCACCGATCCTTACTTCCAGGCCTCCCAGAAGATCATCGTCAAGGAAGGCTCCGCCATCGCGGCGGAAGCGGACCTGGCCGGCAAGCACATCGGCGTGCAGCTGGGCACCACCGGCGATCTGTACGTGACCGACAAGTTCACGGACGCCACCATCGAACGCTATAACAAGGCCATCGACGCGGTGCAGGATCTGGTCAATGGCAAGCTGGACGCCGTGGTCATTGACGAAGCGCCCGCGGGCGTGTTCGTCAAGCAGGCGCAGGGCCTCGTGATTCTTAACGACCGCCTCTCCGACGAGGTGTACTCCATCGCGCTGCCGCTGGGCAAGGACGACCTGTGCGCCAAGATGAACGAGGCGCTGGCCGCCCTCAAGGCCGACGGCACGCTGGACAAGATCATCGCGTCCTACCAGTCCCAAGGCTGATTGAGTTTGTTCAAGCAAATGCGCAACCGTCGCGTGCGGCTGCGCATTTGCGCTTGTTTTTGAGAGGAGCGTGTGCCATTGGAAGCGATCCAGGCCTGGGCGGCGTCTTTTTGGGATCAGTTTCAGTTCAATCTGATCGACGGCGACCGCTACAAGATGCTGCTCAGCGGTTTGGGCGTCACCGTCGAGATCGCGCTGGCCGCGGCGGTGATCGGCGTGGTGCTGGGTTGCCTCATCGCGCTGATGCGGCTTTCCAATGCGCGCATCGGAAGATGGTACTGGCTTCGCGGCATCGCGCAGGTCTACGTGGACGCGATCCGCGGAACGCCCGTGGTGGTGCAGCTGCTCATCATGTACTACATCGTCCTGGCAACCTACAACGGCCCCAAGGTTCTGGTGGCGATCCTGTCCTTCGGCCTCAACAGCGCCGCCTACGTGTCGGAGATGGTGCGCGGCGGCATCCTGTCGGTGGACAAGGGGCAGACCGAGGCCGGGCGCTCGCTGGGCCTGTCCAACTCCGCGACGCTTCTTTTGATCGTCATGCCGCAGGCCATCAAGAACATCCTGCCGTCGCTGTTCAACGAATTCATCATGCTGCTCAAGGAGACCTCGGTGGTGGGCTACATCGCGCTGATGGACCTTGCCAAGGCGGGCGATTACATCCGCAGCCGCACTTTCTCGGCGTACTTCCCGCTGCTCACGGTGGCGGCGATCTACCTGGTCATGGTGCTGGGGCTCTCCAAGATATTCGGACGGGTGGAAAGGAGGATGCGGCAGGGTGATCACCGTTAAAGGTCTCTACAAGGAGTTTGAAGGGCTGAAAGTCCTGCGCGGCATCGATCAGCACGTCGAAACGGGCGAAAAGCTGGTGGTGATCGGGCCGTCCGGCTCCGGGAAATCCACGTTTTTGCGCTGCCTGAACCTGCTTGAGACGCCCACCGCGGGCTCCATCGTGTTCGACGGCGAGGAGATCACGAAACCAGGCGTGGACATCAACCGCGTGCGCCGCAAGATGGGCATGGTGTTCCAGCAGTTTAACCTGTTTCCCCACAAGACGGTGCTGGACAACATCATGCTGGCGCCGGTGCACCTGAAGCTGATGGAGAAGGAAGACGCGAAAAAGCGCGCGATGGCGCTGCTGGACCGCGTCGGCCTGACCGATAAGGCGGCCGTCTACCCGGCGCAACTGTCCGGCGGGCAGAAGCAGCGCGTCGCCATCGTCCGGGCCCTTGCGATGGATCCGGAGGTCATGCTGTTTGACGAGCCCACCTCGGCCCTCGACCCGGAGATGGTCGGCGAGGTGCTGGACGTGATGAAGGCGCTGGCGCTGCAGGGCATGACGATGGTGGTCGTCACCCACGAGATGGGCTTTGCCCGCGAGGTGGGCGACCGCGTACTGTTCATGGACGAGGGCGTCATCGCCGAAGAGGGCACCCCCGCGCAGATCTTCGGTTCTCCCCGGGAGAAGCGCACGCAGGATTTCTTGAGCAAGCTTCTTTAGTACTGGTTCAAACCCAGATTTTCGGGTAAGCGTATGGGGGAGTGTTCCGGCGGGAGCCATCCCAATTTCGCCCGGAAGCCGGACAGAATCCAGGAGGGAATACTATGAGCAAGATCATTCACATCGAGGGCATGAGCTGCGGCCACTGCGCGGCGCACGTCGAGCGGGCGCTGAGGGGCATCGGCCTCACCGCCAGCGTGGACCTGAACAAGAAGATCGCCACCGTTTCGGCGGGGGACGCATCCGACGAGGCCATCAAGGCGGCCGTCGAGGACGCCGGGTATGAGGTTACGAAGGTAGACTGACGAGGGTTTTGATGCAACCTGAAATTGAACAAATTTGCGCGGCGCTTTCTGCGCTGCGCATTCCTGTAGCCCCGGAGGAGCGGCTTTTGCATGAGATGGTGGCAAAGGCGCTGGAAGGGGCGGGCATTGCGGCAAAGCACGAGGCGATGATCGCCCCGCGCTGCCGCATTGACTTTTTGGCGGGAACCATCGGCATCGAGGTCAAGCGTGGCAAGCTGAACGGGGCGCGGCTCTGCGCACAGGCTGCGCGCTATCTGGCGTCTCCTCTGGTTTCAGCGCTGATCCTGGTGACCACCGACTTTGCGCCGCTGCCGGAGAGAATAGACGGAAAGCCGGTGGTGGTGTTCGGGCTCAACCGGTTGTGGGGGGTGGCGCTGCCGTGAACTATCCGTCCTACCTGCGCGAAGTGGGCGCGCCCGTCCACACCTATGGCACGCTCTCCTATAACCGCAAGGGGAAGTGTTGGGTGATCAAGGGCGAGCCCTGCGTGACCGAACTTGCCAAGCGCCTGTTCCCCGGCTGCGAGGGCCGGGGCAGGGGAGAGGCCCGCTTTACCGCCCACCGGCGGATCATCGGCGAACTCAACTGGCTGATGCTGCGCTACCCGCTGGAGGTCCGCGAAGCCGACCGCGAACGGTGGGAGGAGGCGCTGGAGGAGGCCCGGGAGTACGCCGCCTGGCGGGAAACAAGGCTTTCGATGCCCGAATCCGCCACGCCGCCGGAGGACCGGTTTGCAGGCGAGCTGATGTCCTTTCAAAAGCAGGGGTTGGCGTTTCTCCTGGGCAGCCGGAGGGCGCTGCTCGCCGACGAAATGGGCCTGGGCAAGACCGTGCAGGCGCTTTCGTACCTGGCCACCACGTCCCAGTTCCCGGCGCTGATCATCGTGCCGCCGCACCTGA
>JAEVZE010000272.1 GCA_023392395.1 Bacillota bacterium | reverse complement strand
GCTTTGGGTTCCATAGAAGCCGAGCGACAAAGGGCCACAGCGAGGCGCGCGCGGGCGGCAGGTTCAGCGCCTGCCCCGCCACGAGTGCCGTCGGATCCACATAAGGGTTCAATTCCATCAGCTTCAGCGGCGTCGTGCCGCGGTCCTGCGCCACCGACCGTATGCTCTCCCCGGCGCGCAAAATGTGCCGCGCAGGCGCCCTCTCCGGCATGTCCATCACGCTCCCGGCAGATGTCTATGCGCAAGGGGACAGGAAAATGCGGGAGCGCGTCGGGCGGCATCCCCAGCTTGCTGTCCGCCGGAATAAAAAGAGGCAGTCCCACCAAGAGATGCCCCGCAATCTGTCGACGCACCTCGTCGTCTCTCCATTCGTTCCCGGCGACCCGTGCGCCGGGAACGCGTTTCTGGCACCAGTGCGCACACTGGTGCCAGAAACATTTCCTTGCGTCAGCGAGCCGCCCGGAAATTCCGCTGAATTTCAGGCTCGCGCAGAGCCTCTTCCTTCGCGTTGAAAAACCATCGTGGTTTTTCAACGCTCATTCCAGCGGCAGCCACTCCAGCACCCGCCGGATCTTCTCGTCCCAATACTTCCACTGATGGTCGCCGGGGGATTCCTCGTACGTCAGGTCGTAGCCCAGCTTGTTCAGGTGGTCCCGCATGAGGGTGTTCTGATCGTAGAGAAAGTCCTCGGTACCGCACCACATGTAGACCTTGGGCCGGTCCGCTTCCTTCAATTCTTCCGCCGCCGTGACGAGGTCGCTAAAGGAACCGGTGGCTTCTTCGTTCGTGCCGAAGATGCTTCTGAAGAAGGCCGCGCCCTTGGGGGCGTGCGCTTCCTCGTGGTCCCGCGCGATGTTCACCGCGCCCGACAGCGACGCAACGCAGGAGAACCGCCCGCCGCCGCGCAGGCCCAGCTTCAGCGCGCCGTAGCCGCCCATCGAAAGGCCCGCGGCGAAGGTGTGCTCGGGCTTTTCGCTGATCTGAGGGAAGAAGTCGGCCATGAGGATGGGCAGCTCCCGGCTCACGTAGGTCCACCACTTCTGGCTGTTTTCCTCGTCCGTGTACCAGTGCAGGCCCGTGGTGGGCATGACGACCGCCAGGTTGTATTCGGCGGCGTAGCGCTCGATGGACGTCCTGCGGCACCAGACGGTCTGATCGTCGCTCATGCCGTGCAGCAGGTACAGCGCCTTGAGGGGGCCTTCCCGCTTCGTACCAAAGCCGCCCTCGGGCGTTTGCACCCGGTCGGGAAGGATCACGTTGACACAGGTCATCATCCCCAGCGCGCAGGAAAACAGTTGGACGTTCAGTAGCGCCATGATATCACCCCTTCTTTCGTGTGCCTGCATTATACCACGCGCGCCGGGTGAAAAAAACCCCCACGGTGGTCGCAATGACCAGCGCGCAGGCGGTAATGACGCTCATCTGCCAGCCTCCCTCCGGAATCTTCAGCGCAGGCGGCTTCAGCCCCAGCTGCGCCCAGCACAGCGCCGCGCACAGCGTGCCGTGCAGAAGCTTGCCCGACAGATACCAGTGCCACTTGACGCCCGGGAGCCTGTTCAGGTTCTGCGTCAGGATCGACAGCCCGCCGAAGCCGCAGGTGAACGCCAGCAGCAGCATGCGGGCCGCACGGGCGAGCGGCGCGGCCGCCACCGCCGCGCAGCCGCCGGATACTTCCATCAGGGAGAGCACCCCCGCCTCGCATCCGTCCGGCAGCAGCTTTGCGATCAACCTGGCCGCCACCGCGAACACCACCATGTGGGCGCACACGCTGAGCATCGCCGTGGCGGCGCCGGTCAGCGCGTCGCCCTTGGGCGCGCTCACCTGCGGTACCGCAAGGGCGGGCGCACCGCCCGAGAACGCCCGACGGAGCAAAAGTCCGCCCAGCAGCAGCGCGCCCAGCTGCGACCAGAACAGGGCCACGCCCAGCGCGCTGTCGCCCAGCATCGCCGCGCCCACCGCGCTGATGAGAAACCCCGGGCTGACGCCGGATGCCAAAAGCGCGCCCCGGGCCAGTTCCGCGCTGGTGGCGCTTCCCCGGAGGCGCTGGGCCGCGATGGCCCCGGCGGGGCTGCCCGCCATCAGCCCGATCAGCGCCGCGCCCGACAATTGCCCGGGACAGCCGAACAGCGCCTCGAACGTCCGGCCGAAGACGCGGGTATACAGCCCCGCCGCCTCGTCCGAGGACAGCGCAGGCGTTACCGCGAAAAAAGGCAACAGCGCCGGCACGAAGGACAGCGCCCACACCGAAATCGCCTGCCTCGCCGCCACCAGCGCGTCCACCGGACTGGTCAGGAGCAGCACGGCAAACACGAGCCCCGCAATCAGGCGCAGCATCCGCTCACCTCCGGCCTAAATGATATGCGAACGCGGCGTAAAATAAGGCGAAAACAAGGGGTTTTCAAGGAGAAATCAAAAGATTTACTCCAGGCCCTTGCCGAAGCCGCCGGATTGTGCAATACTAAGAAGGCTGAAATCGATTTGGAGGCTTCGCACGAATGCAGAACATCGCCATCATCACCGACAGCGGATGCGATTTGCCTGAGTCCTATGTCCAACAGTGTGAGAACCTGTACGTCCTGCCGCTGGTGGTGCGCTTGGACGATGGAGAATACCGCTCCGGCGTCGACATCGACACCGAGCAGTTGCTTTGCCGCATGGAGCAGGGCGAGACAGCCAAGACTTCGCTGCCCAATCCCGGCGATCTGGATGAGCTGCTTGTGGAACTGAAGGACAAGGGCATCACCCACATCGCGTTCATTTTGATGTCCAGCGCGCTTTCCGGCACGGTCAACATGGTGCGGCTGGCCTGCCAGCAGCACAAGGAGTTCGCCACGTTCGTGTACGACACCAAGGTGCTTTCGATGGGTCTGGGGTACATCGTGATGGGCGCGGTGGAATTGCTGAAGGACGGCGCGTCCTATGAAGCGCTTGAAGAGGCGCTCCCCAAACTGCGGGAGGACGTGGACTGCATGTTCTTCCTGCCGACGCTGGAGCACCTGGTTGCCGGTGGGCGCATCGGCCGCGTGGCGGGCATGGTGGGTA
>JAEVZE010000241.1 GCA_023392395.1 Bacillota bacterium | reverse complement strand
CCTCCCGGTAGGTCGTCGGCGCGAAGCCCCGGTCGGCGCTGGAGGGGAACAGCGGCAGGATGTGCACGCTGGAAATTGCCCCGGCAAAGTACGCGTCCAGCACGGCTTTGAGATCCTTCAGGTTTTTGCCTAGGCTGTCGGGGTAGGTGATCAGCATCGCCTGATTTTTCATGGGGGTCCCTCCTGTGTTTGGAAGTTGTTTTTCAATTGGCGTACGTTTCAGGCGCTTTGACCGGCTCTCCGATGCGGCTTACGCTGGAGCGCCGGATCACCTTGTGGGTGATGTGTCGCAAGGTTGGCTGCCGGTCCCCGCCCTCGATGCGGCGAAACAACTCCTCCGCGGCGGCGACGCCCTCATCGAAGTAGGAGACGCGCACTGTCGATAGCGCGGGCGTGAAGTACATGGCCAGTTCCGAATCGTCGAAGCCCATCACCGACATCTCCTCCGGAACCGAAACGCCCATCGAGCGGGCGCACTGTATCGCACCGACGGCCATCAGGTCCGAGCAGACCACGACCGCCGTGGGCAAGTCGCGGTTTTCCTCATAGATGCGCTTCATGCACGTAAAGCCGGATTCAAAGGTGAAGTTGCCGTGTTCCACGTAGGAATCCGGCGGTTGAATGCCCAGGCCCTTCAAGGCCGCGCGGTAGCCCGCAAGGCGCAGGATACCGGAGGAGTAGTCGTTCTCCGGGCCGCCGATGAAGGCGATGCGGTCGTGGCCCAGGGAGGCCAGAAAGTCCACCGCGTCGCGGATGGCCTGATCATTATCGTGCACCACCGTGGGCAGGCGCTTCATCCCGCCGAACTCTTCTTGGGTGACCAGCACGGCGGGGTAGTCCATCTCCAGCATCCTTGCGACCAGCGGCTCGCCGACTTCCACGCCCGCGAACAATAGTCCATCGATCCGCTGCTCTGAAAGCTTCTGGAGCAGCGCCAGCTCCTTTTCCCGCTTGCCGTCCGATTCGCAGATGATGACGGTGTAGTTTCGGTCCTGGCACACGCGGTTGATGCCCTTGGTCAGCGCGCCGAAGACGGGGTTCGAAATGTCGCAGACGATCACGCCGAGGGTGGAAGTTTGTTTGGTGATCAACCCGCGAGCCAGCGTGTTGGGGCGGAAGTTGTTCCGCCGGACGACCTCGAGCACCCGCTGCGTGAGAGATGGGCTGACCGCCTTGGTACCGTTCATCACGCGGGATACGGTCGCGATGGAAACCCCCGCTTCGCGTGCGACGTCCTCGATCGTGATGGCCATGGCGCAGCCCCTCTCGGAAAAGGTTTACCTATAAGCGTATTCTATCACCGGCCAGCCTGTTTGTCAACGAACCTCCTGATTTTCTGCCATTTATGGGTTGCATGTGGCTGGATTTCCCTGAAATCATTTTCTGGTCCATGATGGCGGCGGCAATTTGCTGTCATGAATGAAAACGATTACCTTCTTCTGAAGAAAGAATGGAAGGCGGGGAGCTGACAGAAAATGACGGAGCGGTTAGCAGATTTTCTGATTCTGCATGTGTGACATGCATAATCGCGCAATTTTATGCAAAACGTCCGGATGAATGAATTGAGGGCCGCCTCCGTCAAGACGTCGTGGAGGAAAGCGCCGCCCGAAGGCTTGGGAATAAAGTTCACTACTATATTATAGGGTAGCCTTGACGCAAGGCGCAAACGGTCTACAGTTTGACGCCCCGGGAATCGGTAAAATCATCCGAAACACCGAAATTGGCTTGACAGTCCCCCGGCGCTAAGGTATTATGTATTTTGTATCATTTTGGGCTAACCATTATGAAACAACCAGGAATAGGGGAGGGACAAAGATGCATTCGGTCAAGAAGATCATGGCGCTCGTGCTGACCCTGGCGCTCGCGCTGTCCGTCGGCAGCTTCGCTACCGCGGAGAGCAGCGGGAAGGTTCTCAAGGTCCACATCGAGACCGAGGTGGCCTCGCTGGATCCGCAGATTGCCACCGATGGCACGTCCTTTGAAGTCATCGCGGACTTTACCGATGGCCTCTACCAGATGGACGCCAGCGGCGCGTCTGTGCCGGCGCTGGCCGCCGACACCCAGGTCAGCGCGGACGGCCTGACCTACACCTTCAAGATCCGGGATGACGCCTTCTGGTCCAACGGCGATCCGGTGAAGGCCGACGACTTCGTGTTCGCTTGGCAGCGCGCCATCGATCCCAAGGTCGCCAGCGAGTACGCCTTCATCATTTCCGACGTCGCGCAGATCAAGAACAGCGCGGCCGTCAACAAGGGCGAGAAGCCGCTGGAAGACCTGGGCGTGAAGGCCATCGACGACAAGACGCTGGAAGTGACGCTGGAGACCCCCGTCACCTTCTTTGCCAGCCTCCTGTATTTCCCGACCTTCTACCCCATCAACCGCGCGTTCTTTGAGAAGTGCGGCGATACCTTCGCCACCAGCCCCGAAACCGTTCTGTCCAACGGCGCGTACGTGCTCAAGAGCTACGAGCCCGCCGCCACCAGCTTTGAACTGGTCAAGAACGACAAGTACTACGACGCGGCCCGCGTCCAGCTGGACGGCCTGAGCTATCAGGTCATCAAGGATAGCCAGACCGCGCTGCTCAGCTACCAGAACGGCGATTTGGACATCGTCACCCTGTCTGGCGACCAGGTGGAACTGGTGCAGGACGACCCGGAGTTCACCACCATGAACGCGGGCTACCTGTGGTATGTCACCGTCAACCAGGCGCAGTATCCGGAGCTGGCCAACGTCAACTTCCGCAAGGCGCTGTCCGCGGCGTTTGACCGCGACGCCATCGCCACCGCCATCGTCAAGGACGGCTCCACCCCCGCCACCTTCGCGGTGCCCTCCGGCTTCTGCATGGGCCCGGACGGCACGGACTTCCGCGGGACCGACAACACCTACGAAGGCTCCGACAAGGCCAAGGCCGCCGAGTACTACAAGGCTGCCTGCGAAGAACTGGGCAAGGACAGCTTCAACCTGACGCTTCTGGTGGAAGACAACGCCACCGCGCAGGACGTGGCTGCCTTCATCCAGCAGGAGTGGACCTCCACGCTGCCCGGCGTCAACGTCGAGCTGAAGGTGGAGACCAAGAAACAGCGCGTGCAGGACATCCAGGACGGCAACTACAACGTGTGCCTCACCCGCTGGGGCCCGGACTACGCCGACCCGATGACCTACCTCAACATGTGGATCACCGGCAACTCCAACAACTACGGCCTGTGGAGCAACGCCGAGTACGACAAGATTATCACCAGTTGCATCTCCGGTGAGCTCGCGCTGGACGCGACCGCCCGCTGGCAGGCGCTCAAGGATGCCGAGAAGATCATCATGGACAACGCGGTCATCCTGCCCGTGTACCAGAAGGCCAACGCGATGATGATTAAGGCCGGCGTCAAGAACATCGAGTGCCATGCCATCGCGCTCAACCGCGTGTTCAAAGACACCACCAAGGAATAACCCCCTTACGCACCCGGCCAGCCG
>JAEVZE010000448.1 GCA_023392395.1 Bacillota bacterium | reverse complement strand
TGCGCCGGAATGTCGGTTCTGCGGCTGGCGCTGATGATCATGCTTACCCCTCCCCCGTCACGCCCCATCTTACTGCCGGAACATACGAATGTCAATTCTCAAGGCGTACTTTGCGGTGGACGCGATGGGCTTTGCGTGCTATACTTTGGGATGGTTCTGCTGGTAAACAAGGAGGGTTACACGCATGAACGGTGAGATGTTCGCGCTGGTCAAGGCGCGTCCAGGCAAAGGGTTGGAACTCACAAAGGTGCCCATCCCCAAGGTCGGCTATGGCGAGGTGCTGATTCGCATCCGCAAGACCGCCATCTGCGGCACCGACCTGCATATCTACAACTGGGACGAGTGGAGTCAGAAGAACATCGTCCCGCCGCTGACCATCGGCCACGAATACGTGGGCGTGATCGAGGAACTCGGCGAAGGCGTCGAGGGTTTGAAAATCGGCCAGCGGGTCAGCGGCGAGGGCCACATCACCTGCGGCCACTGCCGAAACTGCCGGGGCGGCAACGCGCAGTGGTGCAAGTACACAAAGGGCGTAGGCGTCAACCGGGACGGCGCGTTCGCGCAGTTCTTGTGCCTTCCGGCCAAGAACGTGGTGCCGTTGGACGAAGGGCTTCCAGAGGACGTGGTGGCCTTCTTTGACGCCTACGGCAACGCCACCCACACCGCGCTGGAGTTCGACGTGGTAGGCGAGGATGTGCTGGTGACCGGCGCGGGGCCCATCGGCATCATGGCGGCCGCCATCTGCAAAAAGAACGGCGCGCGGCAGGTGATCATCACCGACGTCAACGAGTACCGGCTGGACCTGGCCCGAAAGCTGGGCCTCTTCGCCATCAACGTGGCGGAAAACGACCTGGGCGAGGTCATGCGCTCCCACCACATGGTGGAGGGCTTCGATGTGGCGCTGGAGATGAGCGGAAGCGACCAGGCGCTGCACCAGCTGCTGGACCACATGCGAAACGGCGGCAAGGTGGCGCTCCTTGGCATCTTTGCACGGGACGCGCAGATCGACTGGAACCAGGTGATCTTCAAGGGCCTGACGCTGCAGGGCATCTACGGCCGCAAGATGTACGAAACCTGGTACAAGATGGCCGCGATGGTGGAGAGCGGGCTGGACCTCACGCCGCTGATCACCCACCGCTTCCACTACACCGACTTTGAGCAGGGCTTTGCCGCGATGAACACCGGGAAGAGCGGCAAGGTGATCCTGAGCTGGGAGGAATGAGGCATGAAATCCGCGTTCGGGTACTTCCAGAAAACTTTGAATGACATCGAGGCCGCGGGCACGCTGAAGGGCGAGCGCGTTATCACCACGCCGCAGCGCGCCAGGATCGATACGACCAAGGCGCAGGGCCTTCTCAACATGTGCGCCAACAACTATCTGGGCCTTGCGGACAATTCGGAGATCATTTCGGCGGCGAAGGCCAGCTATGACCGCTGGGGCTTTGGCTTGTCCTCCGTCCGGTTCATCTGCGGCACGCAGGCGCTGCATAAGGATCTTGAAGACAGGATCTCCAAGTTTCTGGGCATGGAGGACGCGATCCTCTATTCCTCCTGCTTCGACGCCAACGGCGGGCTGTTCGAGGCGCTGCTGGGCTCGGAGGACGCCATCATTTCGGATGAGCTGAACCATGCCTCGATCATCGACGGCGTGCGCTTATGCAAAGCGCAGCGCCTGCGCTACAAGAACAACGACATGGCGGATCTTGAGGAGAAGCTCAAGGAAGCCGCCTCCGCCCGCATCCGCCTCATCGCCACCGACGGCGTGTTCTCGATGGACGGCTTTGTGGCGAATCTGTCGGGCATCTGCGGCCTGGCGGAAAAGTACGACGCGCTGGTGATGGTGGACGACAGCCACGCGGTGGGCTTCATGGGGGCAAACGGCAAGGGCACGCCGGAGTACGCGGGCGTGATGGGCCGGGTGGACATCCTGACCGGCACCTTCGGCAAGGCTCTGGGCGGCGCGTCGGGCGGCTACACCGCGGCCTCGAAGGAGATCGTGAACCTGCTGCGCCAGAAGTCGCGGCCCTACCTGTTCTCGAACACTTTGGCGCCCGCAGTATGCGCGGCGACATTGAAGGTACTGGACCTACTGGAGGGCGGCGGCGAGGCGAGGACGCGCCTGATGGAAAACACCGCCTGGTTCCGCTCACAGCTGAAGGCGCAGGGGTTTGACGTGCCGGAGAGCACCCACCCCATCGTGCCGGTGATGCTCTACGACGCCCGCGTCGCCGCCGAGTTTGCGGCCCGCATGCTGGATAAAGGCGTGTACGTGGTGGCGTTCAGCTACCCGGTGGTACCCCAGGGCAGGGCGCGCATCCGCACCCAAGTCAGCGCAGCCCACACCCGCGAGGATCTGGAATTCGCGCTCCAATGCTTCCAAGAGGTCAAGCGGGAGATGAAGCTGTAACAAACATACGGGAGGGAAAGCCAGTGATCTACAAACCCCTGGGCGCGTCGGGCCTCGTGGTCAGCGAAGTGGGCCTCGGATGCGAGCACCTGCAGGACAAGCCGCTGCCCCTGATCCAGTCGGTACTGGACGAGGCATTTTCGCAGGGCATCAACATCATGGACGTGTTTATGTCACAGCCGCAGGTGCGCATGGATCTCGGGCAGGCGCTCAAGGGCCGCCGCGAGCGCATGATGATTCAGGGCCACATCGGCGCGGGCTGGGTGGACGGCCAGTACTGCCGTGTGCGCAAGCCCGAGCAGTACGAGCGCTTCTTCCTGGACCTTCTGAACTACCTGGGCACCGATTATATGGACATCGACATGCTGCACTTCGTAGACACGCAGGCGGACATGGACCTGGTGCTGGAAAGCGGCATGCTGGACTATGCGGTCAATCTGAAGAAAAAGGGTGTCATTCGGACCGTGGGCATGAGCTCCCACGACCCGGTGACGGCGCTCAAGATGATCGAGACCGGCGCGATCGACGTGTTGATGTTCTCCATCAACCCAGCCTACGACGCGATGCCGCCGGAGACGGACGTGGACGGGCTGATGTCCAAGGCCGCCTACGAGGGCCTGTCCGCCTTTGAGACAAGGCCGGAGCGCGTGAAGCTCTACCGAGCTTGCGAGGCGCGGGGCGTGGGCATCACGGTGATGAAGTCGCTGGGTGCGGGCGCGCTTCTGGACGCGCGCCGTTCGCCCTTTGGTGATGCGCTGACCGCGCCGCAGTGCATCCACTACGCGCTGACCCGCCCCGCGGTGGCCAGCGTGCTGGTGGGCTGTAAGACGCCCGAAGAAGTGCGCGAAGCCGTCGCCTACGAAGACACGCCGGAGCGCGAGCGCGACTACGCCAAGGCGCTGCATGGAATGCGCTTCTCCCCCGCCGGCCAGTGCATGTACTGCAACCACTGCCTGCCCTGCCCCGCCTCGATCGATGTGGCGCAGGTCAACAAATATCTGGACCTGGCCGAACTGGGTGACCAGAACGCCACGGTGCGCGAGCACTACCTGGCGCTTTCCCACCACGCGGGCGAGTGCATCGCCTGCGGCAGTTGCGAGGCCAACTGCCCCTTTGAGGTGCCGGTCATCCAAAAGATGGAGAAGGCACGCCAGGTGTTCGGGGAGTAAGAGACCGTGGGGAACGCCAAGGAACTCCGCCCCTTGAACCCCGCCAGAGGAAATGATTTCCTCTAGAGTCCTCACGGGTGGCATAAATGTGCCGTTCGCTTCAGAATTCGAAGCGAACGGCACATCCTTTTGCGCGACCGCCTGCCCTCGTTGGCAGGCGCTCAGGTCTCCTTTGACCAGTGCGCGGTTTCAAATGTTGGTCAGCGCAAAGTGGTCGCGTTCCGGACGATCTTCTCTACCTCGGTCTTCATCTGTTCCGGGTTGGAACCAGTACGCTGCTGCTGCGCCAACTGCTTGATGGTCGCGACGTCTTGGGATTCCGCCGTCACCGCGACCACCTGGATGCTGGGGTCAGCCGCCATGACCTCGCCCGCGATCATGTCGCGAATGCGCTGGGTCATCTCGCCCTTGTACTGGGGCGTGAACACCACGCCTACCAGCGCGGTGTTGCCGCTGGTCACGATGCTGGTTTCCTGAATCTCGGAGAACATGTTGATGCGGTTCTCAATGGTGGCGGCTTTGGTGGTCCAGTCAAACGGCTGGCCGGGTACAGTAGTCGCGCCGGGCACTGTGCCGACGCCCGGCACAGCGGAAACGCCGGGCATCACCGTCCCGCCAACCACACCGGGCACGCCAGTTACCAGCGGCACAGGCGTCGGCGTCGGCGTCACCTCGGTGGTCGAGCGGAAGCAGCCCGTAAGCGCCAGGCTGAGCACGGCCAGCATCATCGTAAAGAGCAAACCCTTCTTCATACCGTTCATGAAAAACCCTCCCTTGCGCCCATATTTTGCGCGGAGCGGGAGGATTTATGCAATCAAAGAGATTTTCACGACGGCGAAAATCCGCATGTGGCTTTTCAACGCATGCGAGAAAACTGCGTGAGCCGAAATTCCGAGGAAATTCCGGTCGGCTCTACTTCCTGAAGGAAATGTTTCTTCCGCCACTGTTCGCACTGGTGGAAGCAACACATTCCCGACGCGCGGGTCGCCGGGAATGACTGGAAGGTGGCCGGGATCGTCAGCCTTCCGAATTTTGCATGGCGTACGTAATGGAATCCTCGAACGGCGGCGTCAGCACACCTGCCTCAGTGACGATCCCGCGGATGAGCTCTGCGGGCGTCACATCAAAGGCCGGGTTGAAGGCGTCAATGCCCTCGGGCGCGGACTGGACGCCCTGGAAATACCGCAGCTCGTCCTGCGCGCGCATCTCGATGGGGATGGACGCGCCGGAGGCGATCGAAAAATCAATGGTGGACCGGGGCGCGACCACGTAGAACGGAATTCCGTGTGCCTTGGCCATCAGCGCAACCGCATAGGTGCCCACCTTGTTGGCCGTGTCGCCGTTCCGCGCGATGCGGTCGGCGCCGACGATCACTTTTTGGATCTTCCCGGCGGCCATCAGAACCGCCGCCATGCCGTCCGACTGGATTGAAACCGGGATGCCGTCCTTGTGCAATTCCCACGCCGTCAGCCGCGCGCCTTGAAGCAGCGGTCTTGTCTCGTCGGCGTAGACGTGCACCCGCTTTCCCGCCTCCACCGCCGAGCGGATCACGCCCAGCGCGGTGCCATGGCCCGCGGTAGCCAGCGCGCCCGCGTTGCAGTGGGTGAGAATGCCGTCGCCGTCCGCGATCAGCTTCTCGCCGAACGCACCCATCCGGCGGTTGCTTTCTACGTCCTCCCGCTTCATGCGCTCCGCAAGTTCCAGCGCCGCCCCGGCGGCGGCAACCGCCCCGCCCGCCTGAAACGCGCGCTCGATCTGACCCATCGCGCGGTCCAGCGCCCAGAACAGGTTCACCGCCGTGGGCCGCGTGCACCTGAGGCGCTCGCAGTCCGAGCGCACAGCGGCCAGAAAATCCGGGTTTTCGCGGTGCAGCCGTGCCGAAAGCGCCAGGCCGTAGGCCGCGGATACGCCAATCAGCGGCGCGCCCCGGACGCGCAGGCGCTCAATGGCCTCCGCCATCGCCTCCACCGTTTCCAGCCGGAGGTAGATCTCCCGCGCCGGAAGCTGCGTCTGGTCCAGGATCACCGGCGCGTTCCTATCCCAAGTGATCGTCTCCATCAGTCGTCCTCCCTGTAGAAGCAGGAGCCGCCGATGAACTCCCTCAGGATCGAGTTGATCGGGATCTCGTCCTCCACGTCGGCGGTCTGGATGTAGTTCAGGAACTTGACCAGAGATCTTGCGCGCGTGAAGTGCGGGCTCTCCGGCGGGATCTCGCACAGCATCGGGTAGGCGTACTTTTTCAGAATCGCCAGTTCATACACCAGCGAGGTATTGAACATGATATCCGCCTTCTCCTGATGCGGGAAGATGTAGTTGGCCTCGCCGCGCCGAACCGACGGCCACATGGCCAGCGTCTCCTCCGGCTTGGTGCCGCGAAAGTTGAAGTCCCGCACCATGCGACGCAGGAGCCTGGCGTCGGTGGTGCGGATGCGGTTGTGGTCGTCCAGGTTGAGCGTGGTCAGCGCGCTGACGTAGATCAGGAATTTACTGCCGTGGGGCACTTCGCTGGTGAGCTGGTCGTTGAGCGCGTGGATGCCCTCCACCAGGATTGGCTGGCCATCCTCCACCCGCACGGTGTGCATCTGGGCAAGACGTTTGCCGGTAGGGAAATCAAAGATAGGCGCTTCCACCGCCTCGCCCTGCATCAGCCGCACCAGATGTTCATTGAAGAGGGGCAGGTCCAGGGTGTCGATGCGCTCCAGATCCACTTCGCCGCTCTCGTCCACCGGGATCCGCTCCCGGTCGATGTAGTAGTCGTCCAGCGACAGTTTGTGGGGCTTCAGGCCCCTGGCCTGCAGCACGATTCGAAGCCTGTGGGCGAAGGTGGTCTTGCCCGACGACGACGGCCCCGCCACCAGGATCAGCTGCGCGCCGCTTTTCAGAAATTCGTCGGCGATCTGGTTGATGGAGCGCTCGTGCAGCGCCTCGTTGATGCGGATGAACTCCCGCAGCCGCCGGCCCGCGACCATCTCGTTGAGGTCGGCCGCATTTTCGCAGCCCAGGATCTCCGCCCAGCGGGCGGATTCATCGAAACAGCGCATGAGCTTGGGCTGATCCCGGAACTTCGCCGGGCGGCTGGGGTCCTGCGGGTCGGGCAGTGAGAGCGCAAGGCCGGGCATGTAGAAGTCCAGCTTGAACACCGGCGTGTAGCCGGTTGAGGGCGCCATCTCGCCATAGAAGTATTCCAGCATCTCGCCGCACTTGTACAGCTGGAAGTGCTCGAAGGGCCGGTACTTCAATAGCTGCACCTTGTCCATCTGGCCCTCCCGCTCGAAGTAGCGGATCGCCTCCGCGCGGGTGATCACCTTTTTTTCAAAGGGCAGGTCGGCGTCCACCAGTTCCCGCATTCTGCCTTCGATCTGCCGGACCATCGACGCGGTCAGGTTCACGCCCATCAGGCGTGCGTAGAGCCCGGTCTGTGTGGTGTTTTCCATGCGCACCCGCGCCTCCGGGAACAGCTCCCGGATGGCCAGGAGCAGCACGAAGCGCACCGACCGCTCGTAGATGCGCGCACCCTCCTCGTGCTTATAATTGAGCGTTTCGGCCCCGACGCCGTCTTCCGCGCGGGCGTTCAGCGGCAGCGTTTTTCCGTGCACGCTGACGCCCAGCACCCGCCTGGGGTCCTCCGGGTATAAAAGCGGGATCAAGTCCCGGTATTGCGCGCCGTCCGCCGCCTCCAGTAAATGGTTGTCGATGTTCACCGTCATGGTCTGTTTCCCTCCCAGGTCTTCGCCTGCATCGAGCTTATCGGCACGATTTGAAAAAAATTTATAGGTATTGAAGGTAAAATATTTGTTAATTATGCACTTATGGTCCACTATCAGTGCTTTACTTGCGTGGTAATTATTGTATAATTTTAGTAATCGATTAAATTATCACGAAGGAAAAAGGTGTTCGAATGCCTCCCACCAAGGTCATGCTCGCAGACAACAACCCAGCCTTCGTCAAGAGTCTGCAGGAATCGCTGCAACGCGAATCCGATCTTGAAGTCATCGCGGTCGCCTACAACGGCGCGGAGGCACTCAAGTCCGCGCTCTGCTCGCAGCCGGACGTACTGGTGACCGACTTGGTCATGCCGGTTCTGGACGGCTTCGCGTTGATGGAATCGCTGGCCAAGGCGAAATCGAACACGCGCATCATCGTGCTGACGGAATTGACGCGGGACTGCTTCATCCGCCAGGCGATGGAGATGGGCGCCTGTTATTACATGATGAAGCCGGTGGATCCGTCCATCCTGTGCAGCCGCGTGCGTGACAGCCTGCAGTTTTCGCAGGGCGGATCGCTGTTATCCCCCATCCATGAGTACGGCGACGCCCTCAACCCGCTGTTGTCGATCCTTGGCATCCCGCCAGGTACCACAGGCTACCGCTACCTGCATTTCGCGATCCCAATGGCCGCCCGGATGGAAAATCTGTCAGGCCGCATCACCACGGAGCTCTATCCGGCGGTGGCGCGCGCATTTCAGACCGACAAGCGCAATGTGGAGCGAGCGATCCGACACGTAATCCAGACTGCCTGGTCCAACAGCGCCGCGCCTCCCGGCGACAAGCCCACCAACGGCGAACTGATCGCCCGGCTCGCCCGGCAATACACAGCGCAGCGAGTCCGCCGCTGATTCATGCAAACCCACCGTCCACGCCCAGCACTTGCCCGGTGATGAACGACGCCCTCTCCCCCGCGAGGAAGACGAGCGCGTCCGCAACCTCCGAAGCCTCGCCCACACGCCCCAGCGGCGTTCTGTCGGCCAGATCATCCAGCGCCTCCTCGTCCAGATCGCGGTTCATGTCGGTCCGGATGACGCCGGGGGTCACGCAGTTGACACGGATCCCGGAAGGCCCCAATTCCTTCGCAAGCGACCTGGTCAGCGCGATCACCGCGCCCTTTGACGCAGCGTAGTGCGCCTCACAGGAAGCTCCCAAGACGCCCCAGACGCTCGACACGTTGAGAATGCAGCCGCTTTTCCTTGATATCATCTCCGGCGCTACCGCCTGCGCGCAGTAGAACACACCGTCCAAGTTGACCGACATCATCCGCCGCCAGTCCTCGTCCGAGATTTCGTCGAACAGCCGGAGCTGCGCGATACCCGCATTGCTGACCAGCACATCCACCGCCCCAAGCCTCGCGCGCACCTGCGCGAAGGCTTCATGC
>JAEVZE010000196.1 GCA_023392395.1 Bacillota bacterium | reverse complement strand
TCCGACGTGCATCAGGTGACCTGCAAAGCGCCCTACGCGCTGGGCGAAGGCAACCGACACGTCGTATTGTGGGACTTTGGCTATAAGCGCGGCATGGCCGAGGCGCTGATTCGCCGCGACTGCCTCGTGACGGTGGTGCCCGCGGGTGCGACCTCAGAGGAAATCCTCAAACTGAACCCGGACGGCGTGCTCCTCTCCAACGGCCCGGGCGACCCGGCGGTGAACCACTCGATCATCCGGGAACTGCGGAAGCTCGCGGAAACCGGCATGCCCATCTTCGGCATCTGCCTGGGGCACCAGCTGCTGGCCCTGGCGATGGGCGCCAAAACCGAAAAACTCAAATACGGCCACCGGGGCGCTAACCAGCCCGCGCGCTATCTCAAGACCGGCAGGCTCTACATCACCAGTCAGAACCACGGCTACCAGGTGGTGGCGGACACGCTGCCCGAAGGCGCACGCCAGTCCTTCGAAAACGCCAACGACCACACCTGCGAGGGCATCGAGTTCGATTCCATCAACGCCTTCACGGTGCAATTCCACCCGGAGGCGCGGGGTGGCCCGTTGGACACCTCCTTCCTGTTCGACCAATTTGTCTCGAGGATGGAGGAATGCGCCCATGCCGCTCGCAACTGATCTAAAGCGCGTGATGCTGATCGGCTCCGGGCCAATTGTGATCGGCCAAGCCGCGGAGTTCGACTACGCCGGGACCCAGGCCTGCCGCGCGCTGAAGGCGCTGGGGCTCACCGTCATTCTGGTCAATCCCAACCCCGCCACCATCATGACCGATACGGCCATCGCCGACCACATCTACATCGAACCGCTGTCTATCGAGGTGCTGAAGCGCATCATCCGCAAAGAGCGCCCGGATGGGCTTCTGTCCACCATGGGCGGGCAGAACGGCCTGACGCTTTCAATGCAGCTGGCCAGGGAGGGCTT
This sequence comes from Bacillota bacterium, assembly GCA_023392395.1. Classification (GTDB taxonomy): domain Bacteria; phylum Bacillota; class Clostridia; order Christensenellales; family Aristaeellaceae; genus JAEZHK01. The sequence goes on along the minus strand of JAEVZE010000196.1, from coordinate 2,703 downwards.
TTTGGAACAAGAGGGCGTGCGCCTTCTGGGCGCGCGGCTGGACACCATCGACAAGGCCGAGGACCGGCTGCTGTTCAAGCAGACCATGCAGGAGATCGGCCAGCCCTGCGTCGCCTCCGAGGTCGTGACCGACGTGCCCGCGGCGCTGGCTTTCGCCGAAACCATCGGCTATCCGGTCATCGTAAGGCCCGCGTTCACGCTGGGCGGTTCCGGAGGCGGCATCGCCGCCGACCGGGAGGCGCTGAGCGAGATCGCGCGAGGCGGTATCGTTGCCTCGCCCATCGGGCAGATCCTGGTGGAGCGGTGCGTTGCGGGTTGGAAGGAGATCGAGTTCGAGGTCGTGCGGGACGCGGATGGCAACGCCATCGCGGTCTGCTCGATGGAGAACTTTGATCCCGTCGGCGTGCACACCGGGGACTCCATCGTCATCGCGCCCGCGGTCACGCTGGCCGACCGGGAGTACCAGATGCTACGCACGGCGGCGCTCGACATCATTCATTCGCTCAAGGTGGAGGGCGGCTGCAACGTGCAGTTCGCGCTCAACCCGGAGTCCTTTGAATACACGGTGATTGAGGTCAACCCCCGCGTATCCCGGTCTTCGGCGCTGGCGTCCAAGGCCACTGGCTACCCGATCGCGAAGGTCGCCGCGCAGATTGCGGTGGGCCTGCGTTTGGGCGAGATTCGCAACGCCGTCACCGGCAAGACCAGCGCGTTCTTCGAACCTGCGCTGGACTACGTAGTGGTCAAGTTCCCCAAGTGGCCCTTTGACAAGTTTGTCTACGGCCGCCGTACGCTAGGCACCCAGATGAAGGCCACCGGCGAGGTCATGGCCATCGCCCAAACCTTTGAGGAAGCGCTGATGAAGGCCATCCGCGGCGCGGAAATCTCCATGGATACGCCCCGGAGCCCGAAGTTCGCCTACATTTCTGTGGACGAAATCCTGGCCACCGTCGGACAGGCGACCGACGAGCGGTTGTTCCTATTGTACGAGGGCATCGCGCGGGGCCTCTCCATCGAGAAGCTGCATGAAGTCACGATGGTGGACGAGTGGTTCCTTGCGAAGCTGAAAAGGCTGCACGAAATTGAGGTGCGGCTCAAAACGGGCCTGGACGACGAGTTATATTTGTCCGCCAAGCGAGCGGGCTACCCTGACAAGACCATTGAACGCCTGAGCGGCCAAAAGGTCACCCGTCCGGCGAAGATCGGCTACAAGATGGTCGATACCTGCGCCGCCGAGTTCGAGGCCCAGACGCCCTACTTCTACGCCTCCTACGACGAGGAGAACGAGGCGCATGCGTTCATCCAGAGGAAGGGCACCGGCAAGAAACGGGTGATCGTGTTTGGTTCCGGCCCGATCCGCATCGGCCAGGTCATCGAGTTCGACTACGCTTCTGTCCATTGCGTGTGGACGTTGAAGCAACAGGGCTACGAGGTGGCCATGGTCAACAACAACCCCGAGACCGTGTCCACCGACTTTGACACCGCCGACCGGCTGTACTTTGAACCGTTGACGCCGGAAGACGTGCGCGGCGTGATCGAGACCGAAAAGCCCTATGGGGTGGTGGTGGCCTTCGGCGGGCAGACCGCCATCAAGCTTACCAAGAGCCTCAGCGCCATGGGCGCGCACATCCTGGGCACCTCGGCCGACGCAATCGACGCCGCCGAGAACCGCGAGCGGTTTGACGAGGTTTTGAATCGCCTTCGCATCAAGCGGCCGGAGGGCGCGGGCGTGTACACGCTGGAAGACGCGCTGAAGACCGCCGAACGCCTGGGCTATCCGGTCTTGGTGCGCCCCAGCTACGTGCTGGGCGGGCAGAACATGATCATCGCCTTTGAGCCGGAGGAGATTGTTCGCTACATGAACATCATCCTGGCAGGCGGCATCGACAGCCCCATCCTGATCGACAAGTACCTGATGGGCACGGAAGTCGAAGTTGACGCCGTGTGCGACGGCGAGGACATTCTGATCCCCGGCATCATGGAGCACGTGGAGCGGGCGGGCGTGCACTCGGGCGACTCCATCGCCGTCTACCCGGCCTGGAACCTGACCGGCCCGGTTACCCAGCGGCTGATCGAGGCGACGCGCACGCTGGCGCTGGAACTAAACACCAGAGGCCTGATCAACATCCAGTACGTGATCTACGAAAACGAGGTCTACGTGATCGAGGCCAACCCCCGCGCCTCCCGCACGATTCCCTACATCAGCAAGGTGACGGGTTTGCCTGTGGTGGACATCGCCACCCGCGCCATGCTGGGCGAAAAGCTGAAGGACATGGGCTACGGCGTCGGGCTCTACCGGCAGTCGGTGTTCTCTGCGGTCAAGGTGCCGGTGTTCTCCTTTGAGAAGCTGGCCGACGTGGACACGCATCTGGGCCCGGAGATGAAGTCCACCGGCGAGGTGCTGGGCATCGGTCGCGTGATGGAGGAGGCCATTTATAAGGGGCTTCTGGCGGCGGGCTACAAAATGGCGAACCACGGCGGTGTGCTGATCACCGTCCGGGACCGGGACAAGGCGGAGGTCATCCCGATCGCCCGGCAGTTCCTGGAGCTGGGCTTTACACTCTACGCCACTCAGGGCACATATTACGCGCTGGCCCGCGCCGGGAGCGAGGCCTGCGCCGTCGGCAAGCTCCACGAGGGCCATCAGGACATCTGGGAACTGCTGGACAGCGGCAAGCTCCAATACCTGATCTCCACGTCCTC
>JAEVZE010000168.1 GCA_023392395.1 Bacillota bacterium | reverse complement strand
ACGCGCTGCACCCGCATTTTTCGGAACTGCAGACGCCCGGCGAGTGCGCGCAGGCGCACGCTCTGGGGCTGGAGGTCAACCCTTGGACGGTCAACGAGGATGAGGATATCCGCAGGACGTTCGGAGCCGGGGCGGACTGGTTGATTACCAATTACCCGGATCGCGCCCTAAAGATCCTCGCCACCCTTGACAAAGAAGAAACGCGCGCCTGAAGCGAGCGTCCTCATTACCGGCGATCTCATCCATCGGGGATGGCTGAAAAGCATCACCCCAACGTGGTAAACGCCAAAAGCCTGCCATCCGGTTTTCGCAAATCGTATGGCAGGTTTTTTGCAACTTTGCCATCGTAATGGACCCGGTGATAAGCAAAAAGCCGATGCTATACATCTGCGAAACCCTTGGTTTATAAGGCTCTTCTGGTTTGGGAAGGGCTTTCAATTCCGGCGTCTTCAACCACTCGGCCATCTCTCCAGGATAAAACCAACATATTACATACTTTTGGGCCAAAGTCAACGACGAAAACAGGGCTTGGCGGGCTTGATGCGGCCGCGGCCAGCGATTGTCTCCTGACGCCACTCTCCAACGGAAGATTCTTTATGATGACATTGCCGTTGTGCGGCACTCGGCTTCAATTGAATTAAGAATCCTGTTGACGGTATATTTGATCGCCAGAACGCAGATCCAACCCGTTCCAGGGGCTTTGGCGGTAAAATCAGCCGACCATGTCAATAGCGTGGCGCTCCCTTTTGAGGAAAACGCCACCTTGCCGCGATAATCCTCTCTTACGGGTGCGCCCTCAGCCAGAGTATAGGTGTACGAGCGCATAGGATCGACTTCCAGCAGTTTTTCAATGATCGTTCTCTTTCCGGACGTTACGGCCCTGGTAAACCCAACTCCGTTCTTGTTCGGATCGCCGGCGTTCTGTACCTTCATCGGGTAAGGCCCTGCCGATTTGGTAAAATCTGCAGCAGCCCATACTTTCTCCAAAGGAGCGTCGATCACTCTTGTCAGCACAAAATGGCTCATGAAATGACCTCCTTCCATCCAATTGGTCCCGACATCCCTATAGTAAATATATTCCGCCTGCATGGAAATATCAAGAGTGACTGGCTGTGAAATCTGATTCCATATTCGGCCGTTCAGTTATCTGAGCGACGCCGTCTACGCAAGGCTTTTTTACGGATCAGGGGCGGAAAAAGCGCGGCGCATCTTTTCTCAAGCGCCGAGCAGTCGCACTTTCAATCATTCCGCGTCGGAGCATCCCGCAAACTACGGCCACGCCGGTCAGGTACCGCTTGTCTTGCTCAAACCGCTCAGGAGTCATGACGCGCCTCCTTCCTGAAGTGGTTGCATATATGGCGGGCGCGAGAGAAGTACTTTCGTCTGCCGGAAGTGACATAGAGTCTCAATCCTTCTCTGATTTTGCCTTCTTCGCCTTTTTTTCTTTCCGGATCTTCGGCGGCAGACATCTCACGAATGCGTAGGAATGATCCAGCCAGCGGCTTATGAAATCTGTCTCGGAAAGCGTGCTCTCAGGTATTTCCACATACTCCTTCATGAAGAAATTCGGTCGCGGCTCAAAAGGCCTGATTGCATCGTTCTCGGATTGTATGCGAAGCTGATCATCTTCGGACAGCCGCAGAAATACCTTGCCTCCTTTCACGCCTGTCCACATGTTCTCGTTGACGAAATAGACGGGGGCCCCGAACATCGGCTTCTTCCGGCATTCATAATGGAGCAAGAGTCCGTCAAGGTAGGCCACCAAGTTCTGATCCGCTTTCTCCCATTCCACCACAAATCTACTCCTTTCATCCATGGCGATTGCGCGTTGCCGCTAAAATACAAAAGGCGATTATTCTATGACTCAGATGACAATTTGCAGTAATCGGTTTGAAGTTATACGACAATGCCAGCGACAGGCGTAACGATCCGGCCAGTGATCAAGCCAACATGTCGCCATCTTTTCCGTTTCTATTATACCATATTATAAACATTTAGATCTTTGCGCGATCAGAAGAAGCGCCGCGTTTCCCTGTTTGCCCGAATAAGCGCCAGACGATTGGAAAAAATGTAATGCAGCTTACGTCTGGAGGCAGGGAAGTGGCCGGAGCAATCGGGGACAACGTTCAGCGCAAGGAAGCCTGGGAGAAGGTGACGGGAAAAGCCGTTTATACGGACGATTTGCCGACCGTGGGCTTACTTTCCGCGCGCTTGCTTACGAGCACCTGTGCCCACGCTCGCATCGCGGGGATCGATTTCGCGGACGCGCTGGCCGCGCCGGGCGTCAAGGCCGTGGTCACCGGCGCGGATTGTCCGGAGCTTTTTGGCCCATTGCTTCAGGACCGGCCGGCGCTCGCCCGCGGCGTCGTGCGCTACGCGGGGGAACCGCTGGCGATTGTCGTGGCCAGAAGCGAACCGGAGGCGGAGTGCGCGGTCCGGAAGATTCGGGTCAATTACGAGCTGCTGTCCATGGTGCTGACGCCGTCTGACGCGCTGAAGCCCGGCGCGCCGCTGGTACATGAGAAGATGGGCGGCTATAAAAAGGTCATGGCGGACGTTTATCCCGAAATTGGGAGCAATGTCGCCAGTCGCTACCGCATCCGAAAAGGGGATCCGGAGCGGGCGTTCGGCGCGTGCGACGCGGTGGTGAAAAAGCGCTTTTCGCTGCCGTCGTCGGACCATATGGCAATGGAGGTGCGCACAGCCCGGGCGGAGATCGCGGCGGACGGAAGGGTGACCATCACCACGTCCTCGCAGTCGCCATATTCCGTGCGCAAGCAGATTGCCGAAGGTTACCTGATTCCCGCCGGGAAGGTCGAGGTCCATGTGCCGTTCGTCGGTGGGGGATTCGGCGGCAAAGCGCCGACCATGCTGGAAATCCTCGCGTTTCTGGCTTCCCGGAGCGTAGGCGGCAAGGCGGTGCGTCTCACCATCCCGAGGGAGCAGGATATCGAATCTGCGCCGTGCCGGATCGGCCTGGACGCGGAGATCACGCTTGGCGCGAACCGGGACGGCAAAATTCTGGCCGCGGACATGACCTACCTGCTGGATTCCGGCGCGTATACGGACATCTCCCCGAACATGACCAAGGCGATCGCCGCGGACGGCACCGGCCCGTACAACATCGAAAACCTTCGCCTGGACGCGCTGTGCGTCTACACCAACCACACCTACAGCACGTCCTACCGGAGCTTTGCCCACGAATCCTACACGTTCTGCATCGAGCGGGCGATGGACGAACTCGCCCGCTCGCTTTCGTTGGACCCGCTCCAGTTCCGCCTGATCAACGCGATCCGGCCGGGTGATTTGACGCCTTCGCAGGTTCCGTGCACATTAAGCTTCCTTGGCGACCTGCCGCAGTGCATCGAAAAGGTCAAAGCGGTTGCCCACTGGGATGGAGGCGCGGCGCGGTCCATCAAACCGCACACCGTGCGCGCGATGGGCGTTTCCTGCCTTTGGAAGACCGCCAATCCCCCGACCAACGCCGTCTCCGGCGCGTTGGTCACCTTCAATTCCGACGGCAGCGTCAATCTGAACACCGGCGTCGTCGAGATGGGATCGGGCAGCCAGACGCAGCTTGCGCAGATGCTGGCTGACAAGCTGGGGCTGGGGATCGGTCAGGTGCACGTGGTGATGGACGTCGATACGCGCACCGCGCCGGAGCATTGGAAGACCGTCGCCAGTCTGACCGGGTACATGGCGGGGCATGCCGTCGTGCGCGCGGCGGACGATATTTTGAATCAGCTGCGCGAAAGCGGCGCGGAGGTGCTCTCCTGCCCGCGCGAAGACGTCGTCATCGCCAGCGGCCGGGTCTTTTCAAAGAAGAACCCCGACCGCTTCATCCTGTTCAAGGACATCGTTCAGGGGTACAAGGCGCCGGACGGAAAATCCGTCGGAGAACCGGCGCTGGGCCGCGGCGGGTACATGCTCAAGGACCTGAGCTTTCTCGATCCTCAAACCGGAGAGGGCAAGACCGGCCCAAGCCGGACCGCGGGCGCGCAGGTGGTGGAGATCGAAGCGGATCTCGAGACGTTCACGTACCGACTGATTTCAGCCTCCACCGTGATCGACGTGGGAAACCGCGTCAATCCGGAGGCGATGCGCGCGATGATCGCGGGCGGCATGGCGATGGGTGCCAGCCTCGCAAGCCGCGAAGCGTTCCATTACGACGATCAGGGCGTCCTGAATACCCCCAATCTGCGCACCTACAAGCTTTTGCACATCGGGCAGGAGCCGGACTACCGGGTGGACTTCGTGGAAACCCCTGATGAAGGCGCGCCCTTCGGCGTTCGCAGCTTTTCAGAACACGGCATCATCGGCATCCCCGCGGCGCTGGGCAACGCGCTCTCGGCGGCGTTTGGGGTGGACATAAGCTTTCTGCCGCTCACGCCGGAAAATCTGTGGCGGGCGTGGGGGAGCAGGCCATGATTCCGTTTGAGTTTGCGTATCTGCGGCCGGAAGCGCTTCGCGAGGCGGTGGCGGCATACCGGGAATTTGAGGCCGCGGGCAAGACCGCCATGTATTACGCGGGCGGCAGCGAGATCATCACGATGAGCCGCGCCGGCGCGATTCGGCCGGACGCGGTGATCGACGTCAAGAACATCCCGGATCTGAACGCCCTGTCCGTCGACGGGGATGGGCTGACCCTCGGCGCGGCGCTGACGCTCAACCGTATTAAGGAATCCAGGCTGTTTCCGCTGCTCACGCTGGCTTCGGGGCGGATCGCCGACCACACGAACCAGTGCCGGATCACGCTGGGCGGCAACCTGTGCGGCACCATCATCTATCGCGAAACCAGCCTACCGCTGATGCTCTCGGACGCGCGGGTGACGCTCTTTGGCCCGGACGGCGAACGGACGGCTCCCTTTGAAAGCGTATTTCTGGGCCGGATGCGCCTGAAGCCGGGTGAACTGGTGGTGCGCGTGTTTGTCCCGGCCTGGGCGCTCACCGCGCGCCATGCGCACATCAAAAAGACCGCGAACGAAAAGATCGATTACCCGCTGGTCAACGCGACGGCGCTGTGGAAGGACGGGGCACTCCGGATCGCGTTCTCCGGCCTCGCCGCGCAGCCGCTCCGTAGCCCGGAAGTCGAAGCCATCCTGAACGATCGCGGCGTTACCCCGCAAAGCCGGGCGGAAGGCGCGGCAAGGCTGCTCGCGGAATGCGCGCACAGCGATGTGGAAGGGTCAAAGGCATACCGGCTTTTCGTGGTGCGAAACACGCTGAAAAGGCTTCTGGAGGACTGGGAAAATGGTGCGGTATGAAGGGAAGGTCATCGTCCAGCTCAACGTCAACGGGGAAGCGCGCCAGGTCGCCGTCCGGCCTTCCGATCTATTGCTGGATGTTCTCCGAGAGCAGCTGGGCCTGACCGGCGCAAAGCCCGGCTGCCGGAACGGAGACTGCGGCGCCTGCACCGTCGTCGTGGACGGCTGGCCGGCCAAATCCTGTCTGATGCTGGCCGTCGAGGCCCAAGGCCATGACATTACCACCGTGGAGGGATTGGGCGGCTGGGCGCCCGAGCAGCGGGCGTTCGTTGAAAAAAACGCGTTCCAGTGCGGATACTGCACTTCGGGCTTCCTGATGGTATGCCACGCGCTCCGGCTCCATCACGATTCGCTACCGGAAGAAATCGTCGTGGAGGAATGGCTTCAGTCCAATCTGTGCCGCTGCACCAGCTACCAGGAGATTCGAAGCGCGGTGCGCGCAATGTACGGCCAGGAGTAGGCGGCTCCACGCGAGGTATCCCGTCTGGGCATAAGCGTCCCAACAAGGTGGCAGGATATGCCATGCAAAGGATGTGATTCTCAATGGGCGGCAAAGGGCTTATCAGCCAGGAATACGCGGTCATGATCATCACCGGCATCATTTCCGGGTTGATCGCAAGAATCATCACGCTGGTCGTGGACAACCGTCAGATACCCACATACCCAAACGGGCTATTCATCAACCTCGTAACGGGGTTTATCGCCGCTTCACTGGGCGCTGTGGCCATCCCCGCGC
>JAEVZE010000126.1 GCA_023392395.1 Bacillota bacterium | reverse complement strand
TCCTGAAGGAACGCGGCTGCCACAACATCAAGCTGGTGTGCCTGATCGGCGCGCCCGAAGGCATCCATCGCGTGCAGGAGGAACACCCGGACGTGGACATCTACATCGCGGCGGTGGACGAGAAGCTCAACGACCACGGCTACATCGTGCCGGGCCTGGGCGACGCGGGCGATCGCCTGTTCGGAACAAAATAAGCAATCGGATTTTGAAAGCCCGGCGGCGTTTCGCCGGGCTTTTTTAGGGATCGAGACAGGGGAGGCAGCATGGCGGCAGGGTTGATCGCGCGCGCGGCGCTGGAGAAAAACGGGTTTCGCTTCACCCACTCGCTGGGGCAGAATTTCATTCTGGACGATGGGCTGGTCGAGCGCATCGTGAGTGCCGCGGACGTGGGGCCGGGGGACAGGGTGCTGGAGATCGGTGCGGGGGCGGGGGTGCTGACCCGTACGCTCAGCGAAATGGGCGCGTTGGTTTTCGCCCTTGAGATTGACAGGACGCTGGAACCGGTGCTGCACGAGGTATTGAATGGAACGGATGCCCGAGTGGAGTTCGCCGACGCGCTGAAATGCGACATACAAGCCTTGACAGCCGGTGCGTTCGGAGGCGAATCCTTCGACGTGGTGGCGAACCTCCCTTATTACATCACCGCCGACGTGTTTCTTCTGCTGGTCAAATCTCGCCTTCCGATCCGCCGCATGACGGTGATGGTGCAGAAGGAGGCGGCGGAGCGCATCATGGCGTCGCCGGGAACAAAGAGCTGGTGCGCTCTGGCGGCCACGGTACAGCGCTTTGGAAAGCCGTCCGTCTTGATGCGCGTGCCGCCGGAGGCGTTCACGCCCCGGCCGCATGTGGAGAGCGTGCTGCTTCGCGTGGACATGTTCCCGGAGCGGCAGAGCCCGGAGGACGAGGCGCTGTTTTTGAAAGTGGTGACGGCGGCGTTTGCCATGCGACGAAAGACGCTGGTCAATAACCTGATGAGCGCGTTTTCCATGCCGCGGGAGGGCGCGGAATCACTGGTTGCGTCGCTGGGCTTCGACCCAAAGGTGCGCGGCGAGGCGCTGACGCTTCCCGAACTGGCCCGGTTGAGTGAAGCAATCCAGAAAACCGAATAGAATGACGGCCCCGACGGTGATCACCGCCGGGGCCAGTTTTTCATTACACGCATCAGACCGGAGTGACTTCCTCGATCAGATCATCCATCATGGCCATGACCAGCGGCTGGCCCTTGCCAGCCTTGAGCTCGATCTTGACCCATTCGGTGTTGAGCTTGGTCGCGAGGCCGCCTTTCTGCTGCGCGATGAAGTCGAAGGGTTCCCGGACCATCAGCGCGCCCGCGATCTTTTCGCCATTCGCGCCATTTTTCAGGAACGTGAAACACTTCACGCCCTTGCCGCCCCTGGCCTGCGGGTCAAAATCCACGAGCAGGCACCGCTTCATGTAGCCCCGGTCGCTCACCAGCAGCGCCTCGCCCTCGGCGGATGCGTACAGGAACACGAACGCCGCCCGGTCGTCTGGCGCAAGGCTTACGCCTTTGACGCCCGCCGAGGCGCGTCCGGTGGACGGGATCTCCGCGGCGTCAAACAGGATGGACATCGCTCGCTCGGTGACGAGGAGCATTTGCGCTTCTCCCGCAGAGCGCGAAACGAAGATCAGTTCGTCGCCCGTCTTCAGATTGAGGGCGGCAAAGCGGGATTTTCGTACCGCGTACTCGCTCATCGGGCTGCGCTTGACCAGGCCTCCCTTGGTTGCGAAGATCAGATCGCCGGTGTACCCGTCATCCGCCAGCGCGAAGGCCGCCACCAGCTTCTCCTTGGCGTCGTAGCCCGCGAGCAATCCCGTCAGCGCGAGCCCCCTGTCCTTGGGCCTCACTTCCGGCACCTGCGACACCGGAACCGGGTAACATTGGCCGATGCCGGAGAAGAACAGAATGCGCTCGTCAGTCATCGCCCGGACCAGCATGCGCGGCTTCTCGGCGTCTTCCGCCTGCGCCTTCTCCCATGCTTTGGGCGTCAGCCGCTTCACAAAGCCCGCGCGGGTGACCAGCACGACGGCTTCCTCCGCGACCGGTTTCTCCTCTTCAAAGACCTGGACTTCCTCCGGTTTTTCAATCAGCACCGTGCGGCGCGGGTCCGCGTGGCGGGCCTTGATCTCGAGCAGTTCCTGCTTGATGACATTCAGCAGCTTCTTTTCGCTGCCCAGAATGCCGGTCAGCCGGTCGATCAGCTTCTTGATTTCCTCGTATTCCTTGCGCAGCGACACGATTTCAAGGTTTGTCAGCCTCTGCAGGCGCATGTCCAGGATCGCCTGGGCCTGAATCTCGGTCAGGCCAAAGCGGGACATCAGCCTTTCTCGGGCCTCCTTGGGCGTGGAGCTGGCGCGGATCAGCCGGATCACCTCGTCCAGGTTGTCCACGGCGATGATCAGGCCTTCCAGGATGTGGGCGCGGGCCTTGGCCTGCTCCAACTCGTACTTCGTGCGCCGGGTGACCACGTCCTTCTGGTGGCGGATGAAGTGGCCGATCAGCTCCTTCAAGCCCATCTGCACCGGTTTTCCGCCCGCGATGGCGACGATGTTGACGCCGAAGGTGGTCTGAAGGTCGGAATACTTGTACAGAAGCGCCAGCGTCTTCTCCGGATCCACATCCCGCTTGAGTTCGATGACCGCCCGCATGCCGGTGCGGTCGGACTCGTCCCGGATGTCGTAGATGCCGCCGAGGAGCGACTTCTTCTCCTCGCTGAGCTTTAAGATCTTCTCAAGCATGGAGGACTTGCCGACCTGATAGGGCATTTCTGTAATGACCAGCAGCGACCTGCCCGACGGGCCGGGCTCCACGTGCACTTTCGCGCGGTTTTGCAACTTGCCGCGGCCGGTCTCGTAGGCCGCGCGCAGTTCGTCGTCCTTCAGGAGAATGCCGCCGGTGGGGAAGTCGGGCGCCGGGATATAGCGCATCAACTCATCCACGGTGATCTCGGGCTTGTCGATCTGTGCGACCACGCCGTCGATGGCCTCGCCCAAGTTGTGGGGCGGGATGTTGGTGGCCAGGCCCACCGCGATGCCGCTGGCGCCATTGACCAGCAAGTTCGGATAGCGACCGGGCAGCATGTCCGGCTCCTTCTGAGTGTCGTCAAAGTTCAGGTGAAAACCTACGGTGTCCTTGTCGATGTCGCGCAGCAGCTCCATCGCGAGGCTGGTCATCTTGGCCTCAGTGTAGCGCATGGCAGCCGGGCTATCGCCGTCGATGGAGCCGAAGTTTCCGTGGCCGTCCACCAGCATGCCCCTCATCACGAAGGGCTGGGCCATGCGGGCCAGCGCGTCGTAGACCGACGTGTCGCCATGCGGGTGGTATTTGCCCAGGCAGTCGCCGACGATGCGGGCGCACTTGCGGTGGGGCTTATCGCTGGACAGGCCCAGTTCGTGCATGGTGAACAGAATGCGCCGCTGGACGGGTTTGAGCCCATCCTCCACGCGGGGCAGCGCGCGCTCCAGGATGACGTACTCGGAGTAGGGAATCATCGACTGGTGCATCACGTCTTCCATCGCGCGTTGGATGACCACATCCCGGGGCTGTTCGGTTTTACTCAATGAGCGTCACCCCCGATCTCCACGCGATTGATGAACTTGTCCTCTCGGTTGAAGTTGGCGTACCGGCTGATGTATTCCCGCCGGGGATCCACCTTGTCGCCCATCAGAACCGTCACCAGGCGCTCGGCCTCCGGCGCATCTTCCAGCGTCACCTGAATGAGCTTTCGGTTTTCCGGGTTCATGGTGGTCTCCCACAATTGTTCCGGGTTCATCTCGCCCAGGCCTTTGTAGCGCTGCAGCGCGACGCCCTTGCGGCCGATGG
>JAEVZE010000118.1 GCA_023392395.1 Bacillota bacterium | reverse complement strand
GGAGTATACTGTTCGGGAACCTACTTGCGTCTAAAAAGTGGAATCAAATTTATATCACAGGAGATACGCGCGGTATGCAGGCAGCTCAAAGCATGGCGAAACTGCTGGGGGACAATGTCGGGAAGGTCATCGTGGGCAAGCGCGACGTGGTGGATCTGCTTTTGATCTCCATGATCTGCCAGGGGCACGTACTGATCGAGGACGTGCCGGGCGTCGGCAAGACCACGCTGGCGTCGGCGCTGGCCAGGTCCCTGGACCTGAGCTTCAAGCGCATCCAGTTTACGCCTGACATCACGCCCTCGGACATCACCGGCTTTTCGCTGGTCAACTTCAAAACGGGGGAAATGGAGTTCCGCCCCGGCCTGGTCATGAGCCAGATCGTGCTGGCGGACGAGATCAACCGCACTTCGCCCAAGACACAGTCGTCGCTGCTCGAGGTCATGGAAGAGGGCCAGGTGACGGTGGACGGCACCACCTACAAGATGCCCAAGCCCTTCATCGTTCTGGCAACGCAGAACCCAGTGGACTTCGTCGGCACCTATCCGCTGCCGGAAGCGCAGCTGGACCGCTTTTTTATGCGGGTCGCCATCGGCTACCCGACCCAGGAAGAGGAGATCGACATCCTCGACCGCTTTTCCACCAACGCCCGGCCCATGGAGGAGTTGCGTTCGATCTGCACCGCCGCGGACATTCTTTCGCTGCAGCGGGCGGTGGGCACGGTGTACGCCTCCCGCGAGGTGCGCGCCTACGTCGCGATGATCGCGGCGGCCTCCCGCAAGTACAGCGGCATGCAATTGGGCGTTTCTACCCGCGCAGCCATCTCGCTCATCCGGGCGGCGCAGGCCCGCGCGATGCTGGCCGGGCGCGACTACGTGATCCCCGAAGACATTCAGACCATGGCGCAGCCGGTGCTGGCGCACCGCATCGTGCTCAGCCCCGAGGCGCGCATGCGCTCCATCACGCCTGAGCGCGCGCTGAACGCGGTGATTGGCTCCGTGCAGGTGCCGGTGAAGATCAAGTGAACGGACGCGCCGCGGCGTTTTTCCTGGCAGGGCTGACGGCGCTGGCCGCCGCGCTGTCCACGGGATCGCCACTGTATTATCTCATCGCGCTGATGATGGGGCTGATGCTGCTCTACGCCTGCATATCCGCCATCTGGACGCTGTATACCGCCCGCGCCAAGGCCGAGTGCCCGCGCAGGGTGGTGATGCGCGGGCAGGAGATTCAATTGACCGTGCTGGTCAAACACCTGTGCCCGCTGCCCGTCCGGTCTTTGGAACTGCAGCTTGCCGTCCCGGGCGATCAGGATGCCTCCGGCTCGGTGGAGATTGCGCCGCGCCCCTTCGCCCTTGTCCAGTATGAAGCGGCGTTTCGCTGCCCGCACCGGGGTTCGTACCAGGTGGGCGTCATGCGCTTGACGGTAACGGATCTGTTCGGCCTGGTGACTCTGTCCCGCAAGGCGGGCGGCCAGATGGCGCGGGTGGAGGTCCGGCCCCGCGTGTCCAATGAGGAGCCGATGGCGCTGCAGTCGGTGGAAACAGGCGCGGAGCACATCAGCCGCATGACCGAGGACGCCGCGTCGCCCTCGGGCGTCAGGGACTGGATCCCGGGCGACGCGCTGAAAAAAGTGCATTGGAAGCTGACGATGCGAAAGCGCGAGCTGATGGTGCGCACCTATGAGGAATCCGCCCGGCCCGACACGCTGATTCTGGTGGACTTGACGCCGCTGGGAGCGCTCAAAAGCCACACCATGTCCACCGAGGACGCCATTTGCGAGGCAGCGGCTTCGGTGGCGACGGCGCAGCTCAAGGCCGGGTACCCGGTGCGCATGCCGCTCAGCGCGAAGGAGCCTCAGGAGATCAGCGGCCAGTCGGCGGTGGAATCCGCCCGCTTTGTGGACGCGTTGATGCGCGTCCAGTTCGACAGCCCGTATTCGTATGAACAGGTGCTCTCCATCGAAATGCGTCGCATGTCCCGCACGGGCGGCGCGGTGCTGGTCACTTCGGTGTTGTCGGCGCGCATTGCCGACATCGCCACGCAGCTGCGTCGGTCCGGCATGCAGGTCAAGGTGTTTTGGGTGACCGATACGCAGCGCACCGAGGCGCTGGAAATGTTGACCAGGCTGAAGCTTTCGGGCATCCGCGCCCGACAGATCGACCCCTGGGCGGAAAATCTCGCGATATAGGACGTAACGATGTCAAAAGGCAGGAAAATTCTGGACCTTGCGGGCGGAGCGCTGGTAGCTGCGATGCTGTCCGGCGCGCTGACGCTGGTACTCTCAGGGGCGTTGGGCCTTTCGGTTCCGGCGCTTCAGGTGTACGCGCTGTGCGGCGCGATCGCGCTCATGCTGTCATTCACCGCCTGGTCCCGCACCGGCGCGCTGGTCGCGGCCGGGGGAATGGTGGCGCTCGTCACCGTGATGGCGCTGCTGGGCGGCTTTCGGCCGCTGTCGAAGATTGGCGCGCTCATTGGCGCGCTGACCGCGATGAATTCCGGCGAAGCCGCGATGCTGACCGAGCACGCCGACACCATCTACTGGTCGATCGCGATCCTGTTGACCCTCTCTCTATTCTGGATCTGCCGCATGCCTGGCGGCGTGTACCCGGCGCTGACGCTCACGCTGATCATCCTCCTGTACGGTTGGTTTTTGGAAAAGCGCCTGAACCCGCTCAGCGCGCTGCCCGCGCTGGCGGCGCTGGGCGCGATGTTTGCTCGGGCGGGAAGCGAAAAAACCGGATATCTGAAGGCGCTGCCGGCGGCGCTGCTCATCGCGGCGCTGGCTTTTGCGGCGCTACCCGCGGGCAATCCCACCTGGCAGCCACTGGCCGACGCCGCGGACCGGGTGCGGCAGATGTTCTTTGACTACTTCATGTTCACCGACGCTCGCGCCTCCTATTCGCTGTACTCGGACGGCTATCAGCCGCTGGGCGATTCGCTGGGCGGCCCGGCGGAGCCCTCCAAGGAAAACGTCATGCTGGTGCAGTCTGACCGCATGTTGCTTTTGCGTGGTTCTGTCCGGCGCACCTACACCACCTATTCCTGGACCAACAGCGCCGTCAACAACCGATATCTGTTCATCGACCCCACCAAGCAGGGGGTGCGCGACCGCATCTTTGAATCGAGGCGCCTGGACGGTTTCTCGGCGCCGGACGCCTTCGAACAAGTGCACGCAACCGTCACCATGCTGAGCGATGGCATTTCCACGCTCTTTCTGCCCCACCGGCTGCAGGATCTGAACACGGGGCTGGACATGGCGGTCTATTACAACAATTCAGGAGAGGTGTTCATCACCCGCCGCGTCAAGACCGGCGACACCTATGACTTCACCGCGCTGGTCCCCACTGGGGACGATCAGGCGGTGGAGCGCATCGTGAACGCCGCGTCCATGTCCCAGGACGACCAGATGGACGCGGCGCGCCGCGATTACCTGGAGTTGCCCCGCGGCATTGATCAGGGCGTATACGACCTGGCGCGGGACATCACAAAGGATGCCACGACGCCTTATGAAAAGGCGCGGGCGCTGGAAAACTACCTGCTGAAGACGTATGCCTATACCGTCGATGTGGAGTATCCGCCCTCCAACCGCGACTTCGTGTCCTACTTCCTTCTGGATTCAAAAGAGGGCTTTTGCAGTTACTTCGCTTCCGCGATGGCGGTGATGGCCCGCATCGTGGATCTGCCGTCCCGGTACGTCGAGGGATATCTCGTGCCCGCGGGCGGCGAAGAGGGCACCATCGTCACCGGTGAAAACGCTCACGCCTGGGTGGAGCTCTACTTCCAGGGCGTCGGCTGGGTTCCCTTCAACCCCACCCCCGGCGGCGGCGATACATCGCCCGACCCTGATGGGGAGGCCGGTCAGAACGGCCAGCAGAAGCCGGACGCGGGCAATACGCCCGAGCCTACCGCCGAGCCTACCGCCGAGCCCACCCAGTCGCCCACCGAATCGCCCAGTGAACAGCCCACCGAGGAACCAACCGAACAGCCCACCCAGTCGCCCACCGCCACGCCCGACCCCGGCGAAGACGCGCCCCAGCCCACCGATGGCAGCGACCAGTCGGATCAGCCGGAGGTCACGCCCGAGCCGGAGAACCAGCCGGAGGACGAGACCGCTCAGACGCCCGAATCGCCCAAGCCCCTGTGGCTGATCTGGCTGTTCTTGATCCTGGCGCTCGCGGCGCTCACGGCATGGTGGATCGTCCGGCGCTTGCAGATGTCCGATCCGGAGCGCGCCGAGAAGAAAGTCGAGGGCGCGCAGGAGAAGCTGGCGCTCTGGTACCGCGCGATGCTGACGGCGCTGGAGGAGCAGGGCCAGGCGCCCGCGCCGGGCGAGACGCCGCTGATGTACGCGGATCGGCTCAAGGAAGCGGGCATCGCACAGGATGCGTTTCGGTATGTATCGGAACAATTGTCACTGGCTCGCTACGCCAAGAAGAAGCCGGACGCCGCGGTGCTCAAGCAGGCCAGGGAAGCCTACGCTCAGTTGACTGGGCAATTGAAGCCGCTGGAGAAGGCCAGGTTCCTGTTCCGGAGACTCCGGCGCGGCCTAGGTGATACGAAGCAGATCCCGTAGGGTAATGAAACTTGTTTCGCGTCGCACTTTGACCCGTGGATGGACGCGCTGGCGGACATTCCCAAAGCCTTGCGAGGGGCCTCGAGGGATCCTCTCCAGGCGGGAGGCCCGGAGGGTGGAACCCTTCGGCGTAACCCTACGGTTTGCGTCATGACAGCTTTGCGACTCTATGTTACCCATCCCATCCACTCACTGCGTGAGAATTGCCGACCAATTTTCTCGGCCTCCGGGGACATGCCCTCTTCTCCGATCGCATAAACATCCGTGAACGATCGGGGAAGGGGGCATTTTGAATGCGCCGTTTGAGATGGACAGGCCTTGTCGCCGCGCTGGCGCTTTTGATCGCGCTGGCGTCCGTGAGCGCCGCGGCGTCGCCAGGGGGAACGCAGTCAAGCGCGACGCTCCGGTTTGGGCTTGAGATGCGCGACGAGGTGGCCCAGCCGTTTGACCGCTGGCTCAAGGAACTGGCCGGCATGACGGCGCTGACGATCGAGAGCGAAACCTGGAAGGACGGGGAGGCGATGACGCTTCGCGCCGCGATGGGCGGCAACGAGGCGTGGACGGTCTCTCTATTGGCGGAAGCCAAGCGCGTTTCGATGGAGTGCAGCCTGATGGCCGAGAGCGCCGTGACGCTCCGCGCGGACGACGCGCTGGAGGCGCGCGCGCTGATGGCGGGCTTCAGGGCGGCGATAAACGGCCCGACGGAACAGAAGCTGACTGCCGCGCAGTTCGCCCTGATGATTCGCGGCGCGGCCGCGACCACCAGGCGGTGGGGTGCGGCGGCCGCGGATACGGAAGGAGAAACCTGCACGGCGGTGGCTGATTTCCTGGACGCGTTCGCGGAGATCGCGGAGAAAGCGGGCGACGCGGACTGGCTCACGGTGATGGTAGAACCCGGCGAGGATGTCCGGCTGTCCGTTACGCCAGGCGTCCGGGAAGCGCCTCAGGAGCTGCCCGGCGTGCTGGCCATGGAGGCCTTCTGGGCGGCCATGCGCGCCATCGCGGCGGCGTAGGGGAGAGAGGCGAGGGGGAAAGGCGAGGGGAGAACGCCGGGGCGCTGCCCCGGACCCCGCCAAAGGGCGCTGCCCTTTGGAATCCCGCAAGGGAAATGATTCCCCTTGACCCCACACAGGGATGATGAGATGTTTGCGGTTTGGTGCCAGAACTACATAAAAAATGGGCTGCCTCGCTGAGAAAGCGCGGCAGCCCAAGTTTATTGGAGAGTGGGTTTACTTGAGAATCTTCAAGGCTTTTTCGACGACGTTTTCGGTGGTCAGGCCGAAGTGGGGGAACAGCACCTTGTAGGGCGCGGAAGCGCCGAAGGTGGTCATGCCGATGACCTCGCCGTCCAGACCCACATACTTGTACCAGCTCATGGGGCTGGCGGCTTCGATAGCCACGCGGGCGCGCACGGCCTTGGGCAGCACGCTCTCCTTGTATTCGTCGCTCTGGGCGTCGAACAGGTCCATGGCGGGTATGGAAACCACGCGGGCATCGATGCCCTTTTCAGCCAACACCTTCTGTGCCGAAACGCAGGGCTCGACTTCGGAGCCGGAGGCCATCAGGATCACGTCCGGCACGTCCTTCTTGCCAGCGGAGATCACGTAGCCGCCCTTGAGCGCCTGAGCACCGCTGCCCTCGTAGAGCGGCAGGTCCTGGCGGGTGGTGACCAGCAGGGTGGGCTTATCGTTGGTCATGGCGCACACCCAGCCCGCGGCGGTCTCGCGGCTGTCGGCGGGGCGGAACACGGTCAGGTCCGGGATTGCGCGCAGGCCTGCCAGCTGTTCCACCGGCTGATGGGTGGGGCCGTCCTCGCCGACGCCGATGGAGTCGTGGGACAGGATGTAGGTGACGGGCAGCTTCATGATGGCGCTCATGCGGATGGCGTTCTTCATGTAGTCGCTGAACACGAAGAAGGTGGCGCAGTAGGGCCTTAGGCCGCCGTGCAGGTACAGGCCGTTGGTGATGGCGGCCATGCCCATCTCGCGCACGCCGAAGTGCAGGTTGGCACCGGAGCGGTCCTCCGCGGAGAAATCGCCCTTGCCCTTCATGTAGCTCTTGTTGGAAGGGGCCAGGTCCGCGCTGCCGCCGATCAAGTTGGGCACGCGCGCGGCCAGCCGATTCAGCACCTCGCCGCAGGAGTTGCGGGTCGCGGCCTTGCCGGAGAACGCCCAAAGCGCCTCGTCCGTCATCGGGTCGAAGGGGAGCTTTTCATCATGCCACACGGCCCACTCCTTGGCGAGCTCCGGATAGGCCTCGGTGTAGCGGGCGAACAGGTCCAGCCAGGCCTGCTCGGACTTTTCGCCCGCGGCCTTGACTTCATTGGTCAGAGCGTACACTTCTTCCGGCACGGCGAAGGGCTCTTCGCAGGGCCAGCCCAGCGCCTTCTTGGCGGCGGCAAGGCCCTCCACGCCCAGCGGTTCACCGTGGGCGGAGTTCTGGCCCGCGCGGGGCGAGCCGTAGCCGATGGCGGTGTGGCAGACGATCAGCGTGGGCTTGTCGCTGCCCTTGGCGACCTTCAGCGCCGCCTCGACCGGCACGTAGCAGTTGGCGTCATGGACGTCGATCACGTTCCAGCCATAGGCGCGGAAGCGGGCAGGTACGTCCTCCTTAAACACCTGGTCGGTGCATCCCTCGATGCAGATTTCGTTGTCGTCGTACAGCGCGATCAGCTTGTTCAGCTTCAGCGTTCCGGCCAGCGAGCAGCACTCGTGGGACACGCCTTCCATCATGCAGCCGTCGCCCAGAATGGTGTAGGTGTAGTGGTCGACCACCGGGAAGCCCTCGCGGTTGAACTTCGAAGCCAGGAACGCCTCTGCGACGGCCATGCCCACGGCGTTGGCGATGCCTTGGCCCAGCGGGCCCGTGGTGGTTTCCACGCCCACGGTGTGGGTGCACTCCGGGTGGCCCGGCGTCTTGGAACCGAACTGACGGAAGTTCTTGAGCTCCTCGATGGGAAGGCCGTAGTGGAACAGGTGCAAAAGCGAATACAGAAGCATCGAGCCGTGGCCGCTGGACAGCACGAACCGGTCGCGGTCGGGCCATTTGGGGTTCGCCGGATTGTGCTTCATCTGTTTGGCCCACAGCGCGTAGGCCATGGGGGCCGCGCCCATCGGCATGCCGGGGTGGCCGGAGTTGGCCTTTTGCACGCCTTCGGCGGACAGGATGCGGATTGCGTTGACTGCCAGGTGATCGATCTTGCTCATGGGGGTTCGCTCCTTTAATTTGGAATCCGGGAAATCTATCATGCCGGGTGGGCTCACAAAAGCGCCGCTCGGAGGGGCCCCAAGTCCAGTTCATCGTCGTCCTTGAGAAGCTCGTAGAGTTCCTGAAGGATGCGCTTTGCGCCACCGGGCACGTCGCTCTCCACATTGAGCGGCATCACTTTGTCGTTGACGGAAAGGCGCAAAAGCAGCCAGGCGTTGTCCATGCCGCCATCCAGATCAAAGTTGATGCGCACGCCCTCCCGGTTGTCGCTGGCCAGACGCCACTCCGGGTCGTCCAGCGTGTGGGACAGTACCGTTTCAATGGCGGACTGCGCAGCGGCGCGGTAATCGCTCGCCAAGATGCGCATGCGGATCTCCTGGCTCTCCACGGGCTCCGCGAGCTCCTGGATCAGCCTTGAGATCGTCCCCCCGTCCCGCTTCAGCGTCAGCGCCTTGCACAGCACCACCGCCGCCAGGTACGCGCCGTCGTCCAGGAAGAAGTTTTCCCGCAGCGCCGCGTGGCCGCTGGTTTCGATGGCCAGCGGGCAGTCGATGTCCTCATCGCTTAAGCGTCTGGCTTCTACGATCACGTTGCGGTGGCCGCGTTTGTAGCGGTAGTGTACGCCGCCCCACTCGGTGATGAAACGGGCGACCCCCGAGGAGGTGACCGAATCGGTGACGAAGGTCGCGCCTGGGTGTTCTTCTAGGAGGATCGCTGCCATCAGCGCGATCAGGCGATTGCCCATCAGGGGACGCCCGTCCTGGTCGACAATGGCGGCGCGCGTGCCGTCCGCGTCCAGCGCGATGCCTAAGTCCGCCTCGTTTTCCGTCACTGCGCGGGAGAGCACCACCACGGCCGAGGGATCGTCGGGGTTGAACGCGTTGCCCGGCGTGCTCAGCCGGACTACGTCCGCGCCCAGCTCCTCCAGAGTATCCGCGAGGAACGCGCCCGCGCCGCTTTCAAATACCACCAGGAAAAGGCCTACCAGCGGGCACTGCACGTCGTCGTCCAGCCGTCTGCGCACCATGTCCGTCATGCGCTGCCGGTAGGGCGTGAGCGCGTCCAGATTCGAGACCAGTCGTTGGGGCACGCTGATCCCGCGCGCGCGCTCTAGAATGGCGCGCTGCTCGTCCGCCCGCAGACCGCCGTCCCGGGTCATCAGCTTGAAGCCGTTCCAGCCCTCGGGTTGCGCACCCGCCGTCACCATGATGGCGCCGTCCGCGTGCGTCTCGCCGGATACGATCGTCAGGTACATGGCGGCGGTGGTGGCAAGCCCCGCGTCATACACGTCGCAGTCGGCGGCGGTCAGGCCGCGTACCAGCGCCTGGGCGAGCGGCCCCCCTGTGGTGGGGCGCTGGTCGCGGCCCACTGAGAGGACGAGCTTGTCGCTGCTGGTACCCTTCTGCTCCGCCAGCCATAGCGCAAAGGCGTAGCCCAGGCACTCGGCCATCTCCGGGGTGACGGTCCCGCCGTCGCCTGCGGGACCCGCGATTTCGCCGCCCTGGATCAGGGCGGGCCAATGATCACGCATCGGGAGCCCTCCCGTACTTCGTCGGGTCGGTCATTTCTTCCTCGGGTGTCAGGGATGCGATGTACTGGTATAGCGGTTTTAAGTGCTTGAACCCCCGGATGACTTCGTCCGCGAGGGCTGCGGAGCGGATCAAATCGAAGTCCTTGATCTCCCGCTCCACGTAGAACCCCTTGAGCGCGTACCAGGTTTTGAGCGCGTCGGGCACCTGCTCCGGGATGGCCATCCGGCGGAAGGCGTTACAGTGCAGCGTGAATTCGTCCAGCGCGGAGTTCACGGCCCCGAGCACCGCGTCCGGCTCGGTCAGGATACGGCGGCGCAATGCGTTCATCAGCGGCCGGTTCTCGTCGTAAAAGCCCATGCCATAGCTGGCGCCGGTGTCGGAGATGTCAAAGTACATGCCCATCGTGGTTCTCCGGTCCGCGCCGGGCCTGCGGAAGGCGATCCAGATGTAATCCCGGTAGGGGGATTTGTCATTGGAGAAGCGCAAGTCCCGGTTGATGCGGGAAACCACCTTTTCCGGCCTGGTTTCGAGGCTGTCGTCGATATCCCGTACCGTCTCGCCCAGCGCCGCCGCCAGCTCTCGGGCGGGGGTGCGCACGCTCTCCTCGTACCAGCCGTGGTTTTCGAGAAAGAACTCCCGGTTGTTGTTGAACCGGATGGCCATGAAGAACTCCATCCCGCTCTGGGGAAAGCCCTGGAACATAACCTAGCTAACCTCGCTTTTCTTCCGGTCCGCCGTCGGGCATGCCGCGCTTGATCACGGGTATGGCGCGCGTCTCCTGCGATACTTCGGGCTTGGGCTCCCGCATCGACTTCCTGATCCGCTTGATGTGGATGCGCCGCTGTTTTTCGATCTTGCGCCTGCGGCGCACGCCGGAGATCGCGATGATGGTGATCAGAACCGCCAGAACCGCGACCACGCCGATCATCATCATCAAAAACGTGGAGGGTCCCGCGTTCATCTGGAAGGAGGTACCCTCGAGCGCCGGCACCGGCGTTGGCGTGGGGCTGATCGCGACCGGCTGCGCGGCGGCCTCCACCGTGACGGGGCTGGAGAGCACCGTCAGCCGCCCGCCCTTGTCGTCGGCCATCTCGGCCAGGAATACGAAGGGCTTGCCGCCGATGGGGTAGTCCTGCTCGATCACCGTCTCGCCCGGCGGCACCACCCACAGCGTCCGGACCGGCCCGCGGGACTGTTCCGACAGCTTGACGCAGCGCAGCGCGTCCTCGCCGGTGTTGTTCAGGCGCAGGGAGAAGCGCACAGTACCGGCAGACACAGGCGTGTTGGGGTTGACCTGCGCGTTCAGCGTGATGCGCGCGCGGGTCCCGGACGCCTGCACGGCGACGGTCAGGGCGTTGGAGCGCGCCGAGATCGTGGAGCCGCCCTCGGTGCGGCCGGACACGGTCAGAAGGAACGTGGTGGTCTCGCGCATCTGAACCGGGTGGGTCAGTTCGTACCGTTCGCCCGGCTTCAGGGAGAAGGGCGGGTTGTCCAGCTCCGCGCCGGTCTGGTCGTAAACATGCAGTTTTTCCAGCGCAATGTCCGACGCGTTGTTCAGTACCAACTTGAGCGTTACCGATTCGCCGCTTCGGACGGCGGCGGAGTCTGCCGAGAGCACCGCTTCCAGCCGCTGGTCGGTCACGTGGATCTGGGTCGCGCCCAGATCCCGGGTAAGGGGCTCCTCCGGATCGGCTTTGCTGTAGCAGGTCAGGGACGGTAGGCTCTCCGCGTCCGCATCGATGGAGATCCGCACCGTGAACGTGTGTTTGAGGCCGGGTGAGAGCTCCGCCAGTTCGCCCACGTCGCCGATCAGCGGATCACTCACCACCAGGTCCGTCAGCGGCACGTTGCCGGTGTTGACCACCCGGTACGTCAGCGCCACCTGTTCGCCCGCCTGTACGTATTCCGAAGATACCGAGCGGCTGAATTCCACCGCGGGCTGGGCGGGGATGCGCTCAAGATTCGCGGTGACCGTCATGTGGCCGGGGACCTCTCCGGCCGTTCCGGGGTATAGGGTGCAGCGGACCAGATAGGTCACGCCGCCGGCCAGAAATTGGTCCAGCGACAGCGTGACGTTCTCCTCAAAGGCGTGGGACGCGCCCGGCTCCAGCGTTCCGACGCTCTCCACCAGCGCTCCGCTGGGGCGCAGCAGCCTTAGGTCTGCGATGGACGTATCGCCGGTGTTGGCCAGCGTGACCGTCACATGCGCAGGCTCGGGCGCGACCATCAGGTTGGGCTCGATGGACGCTACGACCGATAGCGCATCCGGGAAGACGGGTTCTGGCGCCGCAGTGGGAGCGACAGCTGTAGCCGACGCCGTAGCCAGCGCCGAGGCCATTGCCGGGGCGTTCAGCCAGACGACGGCGACGCAAAACACCAGCGCCGCCAGCAAAACCCGGACGCGAAGCCGCATGATACCCCTCCCGTACTGATGCATCCATTGTAGTATACGGCGCGCCGGGTGTCAAGAAAGCATAGATTAACATCCGTGCGCCTAAAATCCCCCGTGCGTTTTTTAGGCGCGAAGGAAGAACTGTGTGCGCCCGAAATGCTCGCGAATTTCTGGATGACGCATTGACGGAGGGAATTGTTTCGGCTACCAGTGTTTCCACTGGTAGCCGAAACACGTTCCCGGCGCGCAGGTCGCCGGGAACGATGGACAGGAGCGCCAGGTTACTCAGGCAAAGTCCGGCACAGCTCGTACATCATGATGCCCGCGGCGACCGAGGCGTTGAGCGACTGCGCGCCGCCCCGCATCGGCAGCTTCAGCGCCACCGTCGCGCTATTGGAGACCGCCGGGCTGATGCCATGGGCCTCGCTGCCGATGATCAGCACAAATTTGTCGGGAAGCGGCGCGCGCTCGTAGAACGGCGCGCCTTCCAGAGACGTCGCCACGACGGCATAACCATTTTTTGTCAGGTCCTTCAGCCAAGCGGCCAGATCGTTCACCCTGGCAAAGGGCACGCGGAAGCCCGAGCCCATCGCCGCGCGCTGTACCTTGGGGGACAGTGTGTCCGCGCAGCCGGGGCCTGCCACCAGCGCCTGAAACCCGGCGGCGTCGGCGGTGCGCCAGATGGTGCCCAGATTGCCCGGGTCCTGTACGCCGTCCAGCGCCACGATCCGCTTCGGCGGGTGCATTAGATCCAGCGGGTTGGGCAACGAAAACGCCGCGCACGCGCCCTGAGGCGTCTTGGTGTCGCACACCGCCTCCAAAATTCGGCGGGGTACGGTCAGTACCCGCGCGTCCAGAGCGTGAAGCAGTACCGGCAGGTCGCCAAAGTCCAGCCCTTCCTCAAACAGCGCGACGTCGGGCGTGAGCAGCGCCGCGGCCTCCCGCATCAGTTTTTCACCCTCCACCAGAAACAGGCACTCGGCCTCGCGGCCCTCGAGATTCTTCAGCGTGCGCAGGCGCTGGATCAGCGGATTTTTGACGCTGTCAAGGCGTTCCATCGGACTTCCTCTCCTTTTGTTCCCCCTCGACGAATCGCATGCCACCCTCGGCCACCACCGCGACAAATCCGATCAGCATCAGCAGATAGTACGTGATGAACCGCCACACCAGGATCGCGCTGATCATCATCGATCCCGGGAAAATGCCGCCGAAAAACAGCGAAAAGCCGTACTCCTGTGCACCGCTGGCGCCGGGCAGCGGCATAAACGAGGCGGAGATGTACAAAAGCGTCTGCAGCGTCAGAAGGGTCACATCCGGCACGCCCGCAAGCCAGAAGGCCCGGTACACGCCGGAGATCATCGCCATCAGCATCGCGATCTGTACGATGGATAGCAGCATCATCTTGGCGGCCATCACCGGCTTTTTGAACAGCGCCGTGACGGAGGTCTGGTATTCGCCGATCATGTGATCGATCTTCTGCTGCGCGGCTTCCCGGTTCTTCACGATCCTGAGATGCGTCAAAAGCCACACCGCCGCGCGGGTGATCGCGTTCATGACGGGGCGGCTGACGCCCAGCAGCACCACGAGCAGCGGCATCCCCGAGTTCAGGATGAAGCCCAGCGCCACGAACCACGTCAGTCCGCCCAGGTACAGCGCCACATGATCCCGCGTATAGATCCAGAGCCCTGCGCCCAGCAGCACCAGAGACAGCTGGAAGCAGATGAACTGCACCGATACCGCCGCCGTCGCCACTGGGCCGGGCACATTCCAGCGCGCCATGGAGATGACTTCCAGCGGCTGTCCGCCACTGGAAGAGGGCGTGATGGCCGAGTAGAATTGACCGATGCCGGTGACTGCCAGCGACTTTCCATAGGAAAGGGGAGTACCTTCGCTTTTCAGGTAGGTATACAGCGTCAGCGCCCGTGTCAGGATGTACCCGGCCAGCAGCCCTGCGCTCAGCCAGAGCCACTTGGAATCCAGAGCGCCCAGCTGTTTCATGATGGCGGGCACCTGCCCGGTGTGCAGCGCCCATGCCACGAAGATGAACGCCACCACCAGCACATACACAAGGCCCATATAGCGTTTGGACAATGATTTGATCTTTCTCACGCCGGTCCTCCGGCTCTTTCCGCGTCCAGCACAATCACCTGCGCCACCGCGTCCTCGATGGCGCTGGACAGCGTCAGGCCGACCGTCCCCGCGATCTTGACGCCGCAGCGGCCGATGGGCACAAGCACCTTGACCGCCGGGCTCAGCGCGATGGCCTGCGCGCAAGCGGGAGTCACTTCGCCCAGCATCGCGTCCTGAAAGGCGATGCCGATAGGCCCCATGATGATGTCCGCGTCCCGGCAGACCACCTTGACAGGGTTTTCTCCGGTGGCAGCGGCATCCGCCCCGGCGCGCAGCATCGCCGCGGTGGCCAGCGCGTTCAGGCCGACGGCGATCACCTCCGCGCCCGGCAGCCTCTTTTTGAGTCCTTCTACCAGCGCCCGGCCCACGCCGCCGCCCGCGCCGTCAATCACGACGATTTTCATTTACGCACCTCGATTTTCATTACTAGTCTTTCGTGCGTTCTGCTTCGATGGGGTTTCCCGGATTCTTACCCATTATATAGGCCGCCGCGGGGATCGTCAAATGGAATCCGGCCGCGCCATCACAATTCTACCCAAAATGCAACCCAATTAACATTGAACCCTTCGGAGAGCGGCGGTATACTATACACGCGAAACGGGGGAACGGTATGATCTTCGACTTTCACACGCACGTCTTTCCGGACGGCATCGCGCAGAAGGCCAGCGACAACATCGGCAAGTTTTACGATATCCCCACCCAGTTTGACGGCACGCTTTCGACGCTGCTTGCCATCGGCAAGGCCGCGGGCGTGGACCGGTACGTCGTCCATTCGGTGGCGACCACGCCCAACCAGACAGCCGCCATCAACGGCTTTATTGCCGGACTCTGCCGGGAAAATCCGGGCGTATACGGCTTTGCCACCATCCATCCCGATCAGGAGGATCTGGAGGGCGAAATCGAGCGCGCGCTGGCCATGGGCCTCAAGGGCGTCAAGATCCACTCCGACATGCAGAAGGTGGCGCTGGACGATCCCAGGCTGTTCAGGCTCTATGATCTGATCGCGGGCAAAGTGCCCCTGCTGGCCCACACCGGCGACAACCGCTTTGACTACTCCAACCCGGGCCGCCTGAACCGCGTGCTGGACGCCTTTCCGAAGCTGACGGTGATCGGCGCGCACTTTGGCGGCTGGAGCGTGTGGGAAGAGGCGCTGGAAGCGCTCAAGGGCCGGAACCTCTACGTGGACTGCTCCAGCAGCTTCTACGCGATGGCGCCCCAAGCGGCGTTCAAGCTGATCCGCGGCTACGGCGCGCAGCGGGTGCTGTTCGGCAGCGACTACCCGATGTGGGACCCCGGCGCGGAGCTTGAGTATCTTTACAAACTGGCCCTGCCGGCCTCTGAGATGGAACTGATCCTGCATGAAAACGCCGAGCGTCTTCTAGGCCTCTGAGCGCGCCGCGTCCCGGCCTGGCAAACCGCGGGGCCGCGC
The DNA here is from genome assembly GCA_023392395.1 of Bacillota bacterium. Classification (GTDB taxonomy): domain Bacteria; phylum Bacillota; class Clostridia; order Christensenellales; family Aristaeellaceae; genus JAEZHK01. The sequence goes on along the minus strand of JAEVZE010000118.1, from coordinate 15,725 downwards.
GTCACAGCGTCAGACCCATGTAGCGCGCACCGGGGACGGGGTTGTCGTAATAAGGCGGGACGTCGGAAAACCCCAGCCTTTCGTACAGCGCCTGCGCGTCGGACATGGTGAAGAGCGTATCCAACAGCATCTGGCGATACCCTAACGTTTGGGCATCCTGAATCACCCGTTCGGCCAGCGTCCTGCCCAGCCCCAGCGCGCGGAAGGCGGGCCGCACATACAGTCGCTTCATTTCGCAGCGCGCGTCGTCCAGTTTGCGCAGCGCGATGCAGCCCGCAATCTCGCCATCAACCAGCATCAGGTACAGCCTGCCCTCGGGCCTTGCGTAGCGGCCCGGCAGGTTTTTGAGTTCCTCTTCAAAATGCTGAAAGCACAAATCCACGCTCAGGGGCGAGGCGTACTCGCGAAATAGAGTGCGAATGTCGTCCGGGCGGCCGTACCCTTCCAGGATTTTCATTTCCATCGTTGTTTCTCCCCCTGTAAGTCTGGCCCATGATACCACAGACAGCCCGTTTTTTCCATAGGCCCTGAAAATTCTCGCCTCCTAGGCCGGGGACGATGAAGAGGTCTATGAATTTCCGGCGCGCCGTTGACAATCGGCGCGCGTTTTGTACAATAAAGCCATACAACGCGGACGGAGGGGATTTCATGGAAGCGGAGTGCGTCTGCCGGCCGGTCACCCGGGACAACTGGCCGGACTTCGAGGCCTTCTTCTCGTCTTACAGCATTCTGCGCTACTGCTGGTGCATGGAATGGCGGCTGACGAAGGAGGAGTTAAGGCAAAACGACACCGCCAGCCGGAAGGCCTACATGCGCCAGCGGATTATGGACAGTGTGCCGGTGGGCATATTGGCCTACCAGGGCGGCGCGCCGTTCGCATGGTGCTCCGTCGGGCCCAGGGAGAGCTTCCGGAACCTGAAGGGTGACGACTCCCTCGAGGGCGTGTGGTCGGTCACCTGCTTTTTCGTGCCCAAGGACCGAAGGGGGCAGGGGTTGACCCGCGCGCTGATCGACGGGGCCATCGACTACGCGCGGGAGAACGGCGCACAGTATCTCGAAGGATACCCGGTGGAGCGCGATTCGCCCAGCTACCGCCACATGGGCCAACGGAGCATGTTCGAGCGGGCCGGGTTTGCGTTCGTCAAGAACGCCGGACTCAGGCGGCGGGTGATGACGCTGAAATTGCGCTGAAATCCCCACCGGGTCTTTCAGCGCAGTGGGGATGAACTGCGCGGGCCTGAAAATCTGCGGATTTTCCGGGCGGCCCGCTGACATGCGGGAATGTTTCCTCCGCCAGCGTGCGCACTGGTGGAGGAAACGCATATCCGGCGCGCAGGTCGCCGGATATGATTTGAAGCAGCGCCGGGTGGTTAAATACGCCTACCCCGGCGCTGCTTCTTTATGCGTGGGACAGCAGCGGGAACATGATCTTGTTTTCCGAGAGCAGGGAGAGCAGTTCGCCGGTTGCGAACAGCGTGGTATTCTCTTCACGTCGCGCTTCCACCGTGAAGTCCGCAGCGTCCAGCGGCGTGAAGCCCAGCGCCGCTGTCCTGGTGGCATCCTCCGCCAGCGCGTTCAGCACCTCTGGAAGCGTCGCGTTGCCGCCGAACACGGAGTAGCAAAGCATCCAGTCTCCGTCGCGCTTGGCAACGGCCACCGCGCCCAAGTCGGGGATCTCATAGACGCAATCCTTCAGGAACCGCCCGCAGTAAAACATCAACAGCCCCGTGTTTCCCAGAACCGGCAGCGCGGAATACGGGTTGGAGCGCGTCAGATACGCCTCGATCAGCTTCGCCCGGTCACGGGGAGCGTCCATGTCCAGCTTCCGGACGGGTAAACCGGAGCTTTTGACCGGCAGGCTGTACTGGTACTCCTGCGCGTGGACGAAGCCGAACTTCGGGTAAAAGTCCAGCACCGAATCGTTGGCGTACAGGTACATGCCGTCGCTATTTCCCGCATACCGGGCCAGAACCTCCTCCATCAGATGGCGCGCAAGGCCCTGACCCCGGCAGGCCGGGTCGGTCATGACGGTGCCGATCTGGATAAACCGCTTCTCCACGCCCTGCCAGCGGGCGCGGATGATGTTCACCGATACGTTGGCGGCGACCTTTTCGTCGTCCATCAGTACATGGGGGATGTAGTCCCCACCCCACCAGCCGTCCGCGCGCCAGGGAGTAAAGTCCAGTCCGAACACTTCCTTGGCCAGATCAAGAAAGCCGGGCAGGGCGGCTTCATCGTCCCTGACCTTGTCGCGGAAGGTATACTCCCGGCTATTTACGATGCGCTTCATGATGTCCTCACTTTCGTCCGATGTACATGGCGTGTTCGGAGTAGGCGAGCAGTTCCGGTAGTTCCAGGAACCGCTTCGCCGTCTCAATCCACAGCGCCTGCTCCTCCTCGGGGTAGCTGAGAATCTGCTTTTCGTTGGGGGCCAGGATGCCCTCCTGCCCGAACAGCGAAAGTTTTGTAAGGCCGAAGGGAGTCAGAAATGGCTCGATCTGCTTCTGATTGTACAGGCACGCGGTGGTGAACGCCGGGCCTTCATAGCACGCGCCGGACTCGATGCAGTCGATCAGCCTGCACGTGGCGGGGTCCTGAAGGTCCTTGGATAGCATGCCGGGGCCGTTTTTGAGATCGTAGATGACCGCGGCGAAGTCCAGGATGAACGAGCAATAGAACACTCCGCCCGGTTTCAGGCGGGTCAGCGCCAGCCGCACCGCCTCCGCGCGGTCCTCTTCATGGATTAGGTGGTACAATGGGCCCATCAGGAATACGTGGTCATACTGGCCCAGGTCCAGTTCGTCCAGATCCAGGCAGTTGGCCGCCATTGCCCGGATGGAGAAGCCCTGCTGCCTGGCCTTCTCCTGCGCCAGCGCCACGTTGGCGGGGGACAGGTCCACCAGCGTCACCGCACAGCCCATCGACGCGAAGTGGAGAGAATACCGCCCCGGCCCGCCGCCGATGTCCAGCACCGAGTCGCCGGGCCTTACGTACTTCTCCATCATGTGGGTCGTGAGAATGAGTTCAAACGGGTGCTCGGAAAGCCGCTCCCATTCCTTTTGCGCGTTTTCGTCGTAGTACGTCCGGACGGTTTGAATGGATTCCTTCATACGCGCCTCCAAAGTGAATAATTTCATCTATACTAGCAGCGCGTGGAGGGGAAGTCAATCCGAGTAAATGGTAAATTTTCTGGGCGTTGGCGCGTCCTTAGAGTTGGGAAGCCGCCTTCGCTCAGGCTTTGCACGTCTTTGGCTTCTTTGGCTTGGGCAGCGGCGTTATGCGCTCGAGGATTTCCACGACCGCCCGGATCTTCTCCCGGTCGTCGATGTCCAGCACATAGTGCTCCTTCGCGCCTTGGTAGGGAGAAGCCTTTTCGGCGTTCCTCAACGCTTCCCGCACCGCCTCCACGGGTTTGACGAATACCGCGTTGTCGCACACCAGGAGGATCGGCTTGTCGTTGACGTACACCATGTACTCGCCGAACATCTTCCGGTAGCGTACCAGGCCTGTTCCGCGAATCTGATCGCAGACGAATTCCACGTATTCCTGCGAGGTCGCCATGGGATTTCCCCCTTACCGTCCTTTGCGCCTAACGCATCCGGGATGTAATCATCATACAGGAAAAACCGCCGGTTGGCAATGCTTGCCTGCGGGGTGCGGCTTTGCTATAATCGACGGGGGAGAGGATCTCCCAAGCGGGAGGGAACCGGGGGATGCGCATCTACTTTGCCAGGCACGGGGACAAGATCCGGGGCGGGCATTACAACCCGCAATTGCGCCATCAGGACGAGCCGCTGACGGAAGAGGGCCTCACAAAGGCCAGGGCGCTGGGCGAGTACTTTGCCGCGCGGGAGATCAGCGCGGTTTATGCCAGTATGTACTTAAGAGCCGGGCAGACCGCGCAGTGCGTCGCGGACAGAAAAGGCCTTGAGGTGCTGCGGGACGAGCGGCTCAACGAGATCGACAATGGCATCCTCGACTCCATGACCGACGAGGAGATCGCGGAGATGTTCCCGGCGTTTTGGACGGACTTTCACGCCCACGAGGCGGACGTGCGCTTTCCGGAGGGCGAGACCGGCGAGGAGGTCAAGGCCCGGCAGGCGTCTTTTCTCGATCACCTGATTCAGGATGGCCGGGATGCGCTTGCGGTGTGCCATGAGGGGTACATCCGCCTCCTGGCGTGCCACGTGCTGGGCATGCCGGTGTACATGAGGCACCTGTTCCGGGTGGACATGTGCGCAGTTCTGGAGCTCGAGTACAAAGATGGTACGGGGATCTGGAAGCTCATCCGCATGAACCAGGCAGTGGTTTGATCCGGGCGCGGGCTGCCGGGCGGCCGTCCTCCGTGGAAATCGAGCGGAGCCGCTTCATTACGATCAACGATTACCGATATATAATCAATAAGGGATACGCATGCGACGGCGTTGCGTAAAAAGCGGCGGAGAGCGGGAAACGAATGCCAAGATTGATGGTCTTTTCCACCTTGTATTTGATCCTGGCCTCCGTGGGCCCGGTGATGGGCTTTTACGTGCTCAGGCTTCACCCCCGCGGGACGGCCAACCGGCTCTTTCTGGTCATCAGCCTCTGCCTGACGCTGTGGGCACTGGGCAGATCGATCGTCGTCGTCGCGCCAGACGAGGCGACGAGCGTATTCTGGACCAGGGTCGCGGCCCTAGGGCACGGGGTCATCTACAGTGCGCTGCTGCATTTCGCGCTCATTTCGACGGATCCGCCGAAATGCTTCCATAAAAAATGGATCTATCCGGTGCTGTACCTGCCGGCCGCGGTCAGCGTGTTTGCCTTTTCGCTCTCGCCTGGGATCACCGGCGCGATTTACGATTTTGAAAGTACAGAGCGGGGATGGATGCGGGCGACCGGCTTGACGTGGTTTGACGCATTCTTCCATGTCTATTACATCGGTGCGGTGCTTGCGAGCTTGCTTGTGATCTGGCGATGGAAGCGCGTGGCGAATAAGCCGGAAGTTACAAAGCAGGCCAACATCCTGTTGGCCGCCTCCATGACGGCCTTCATCCTGGGTACCCTGACCGATACGCTTGGCGGGCAGTGCTTCCACCTGCCGTTTCCGGAGCTGGCTCCGATTTTCTTTGCCATCCCCCTCCTTGCAGTCTCGTATTGCATCCGATATCATCGCTTCATGAAGTCGCCGAATCCAGACAGGTCTACGCCTGCGCTGGACGACAACCTCCGCGCCGCGGTCTTCCGGCTTGCTTCAGTCGGTCTGGTCCTGGCGGGCATCACGCTGTTCGCGCTGGAGTTCTTCTGGTGGCGGCTGGACAGGCTGGAGCTCATCGCCTTTACCAGCACGCTGCTGGCGGCGGCGGGCTGCGCGGTCTTTTTTTCGCGGCGAAGCCCGAGAGGCCTTGCGCGACTGGAGGGGCTCATCCTCTTTGCCAGCATGGCGATCATACCCATCCACACGATCAGCGTACTTCAGACCGGCGGGTTGGCGGTATGGTCGTTTCCGCTGGTGATCACCATCTTCGCGCTCGTGTTCAATTCGGACGTGATGCTGATCTCGTCGTCTGTGTCACTGCTGTTCAGCCAGATCTACCTGGGCAGCGTCGCGCCCAGGCTGACCATCACGCTGGACTACCGTACCTACGCCAGCCGCACGATCATGCTGGTGTTCATCTTGGTCACGGCCTATTTCGTACACCGGGTCTACGTGCGCCGCCTCAAGGGCAACGCGGCGCAGGCCAGGACGCAGGCACTGCTCAGCGGCATCGTGTCCGGTTTTTCATTGGCGGACAGGGAGAATGCCGCGGGCATGATGCGCGGCCTGCTCTCGGAATTGACGGACTATTTCTCTGCGAAGGCGGAACTGGTGAGCATCGCGGACAACGAATTCTGCGATCTGCTGGGCATGCAATCCTATTGCGCGGACGGCTCCGAGGTGACGCCGGACCGGCGCAGCCTGTGCATCGCGCGTTGGGAGGAATCCCAAAGGGAACACCGGGCGGAAGGACCGAACGCGCCTTGTGAGCACGAAGCGGTGGCGGGCCAATCCGGCGGGGACCGGCGCGGGCGTTGGATCTTTATCCCGGTCCTCAAGCGGGAAACCCCGGTCGCCTTCTTCCACATCGAAAACCCCGCGGACGGCCCGGACTGGACCAGGGACCAGCTCGGCACCCTGCCCGTCATCTCCCGCATTGTCTCGGACGCGCTGGAAAAGCTGAGTTCCGAAATGCACATCAAGTTTATGGCCTACTACGACGCCCTGACCCACCTGCCCAACCGGCAGCTGTTTCACGACCGGGCGGAACAGGCCATCCATCTGGCGCGCCGGAACGACAAGCTGCTGGCCATCCTGTTTCTGGATCTGGACTTCTTCAAATCCATTAACGATACGATGGGCCACGAGGGCGGGGACATGCTGATCCAGGCGATCAGCCAGAAGCTGTCCGCAGTGCTCCGGAAGACAGACACCATCGCCCGCTTCGGCGGCGATGAGTTCCTGATCCTTTTGAGCGACCTACAGGACCTTGAGGACGTCATCCTGGTCGCGGACAAGATCATGGATGTCTTTAAAAAGCCAACCTTGCTCAAAGGTCAGGAGGTCTTTACCACCGCCAGCGCCGGCATCTCGGTGTTTCCCGCGGATGGGGAGGACGCGCAGGCCCTCATCAAGCACGCGGACATCGCCATGTACATGGCCAAGGACAAGGGCAAGAACCAGTATGCGTTTTGCTCTGGCAGCATGAAGGAGCTGGTGCAGTACCGGGTGAACCTTACCAACCACCTGTACCGGGCTCTGGAGCGGGGCGAAATGACGGTGTACTACCAGCCGCAGATCGATCTGAAGACGGAGAAGATCACCGGGATTGAGGCGCTGCTCCGCTGGTTCCACCCGGACTACGGCCTGATCCCGCCGATGGAATTCATCTCCATCGCGGAGCAGACGGGCCTGATCAACTCCATCGGCGCGTGGGTTTTGGAGACCGCCTGCCGGCAGACTGCGGCCTGGAAGCGAATGGGCCTGGGCAACTTACGCGTCGCGGCCAACCTGTCGGTGGTGCAGCTGCGAAATCCGGGCCTGGTGCGCCAAGTGGAGCACATCATCGCCGCAACCGGCATTGATCCCCAGCAGGTGGAGCTGGAGATTACCGAAAGCACCACGGCTCGTGAGCCGGATTACATTATCCGCGTGCTGGGCGACCTGAAACGCCTGGGCGTTAGCATCTCCATTGACGACTTCGGCATCGAGTATTCCTCGCTGAACCGGCTGAAGACGCTGCCCGTTGACCGGCTGAAGATGGACATTCAGTTCGTGCACGGCATCGACAAGAGCGCCAAGGACCAGGCCATCGCGATGGTCATCATCGGACTGGCCCAGAACCTCAATTTGAAGTTGGTGGCGGAGGGCGTCGAGAACAACACGCAGCTGGACTTTTTGCGAAGCAAGATGTGCGACGAAGTGCAGGGCTACTATTTCTTCAAGCCCATGCCGGCGGAGGACATCGAGAAGGTCCTGCGCAGCCATCAGAACGTGCCGGTTTCCCTTTCCAGATTTTGATCGGACGCGGCAGAATTTATGGGCGAGAAAATCGATGCAAAAGGAGGAAGCATGGGTTTTCAAGGCATTTTGGACTACACCCTGCGGGCGGTTCAGTTCGCGGGGGCCGTCGTCGGAGCTTACGCGCTTTTCCTCAGCATGCGCAAAAAACCCGTGACGACCGGGCGGCTGCTTTCGGCGTTTTACATTGCCGCGCTGATCCAGATCACCGTGCTGCGCGGCGGCGTGGATTGGGTCGGCCTGTTTCAAGCCGGGCACTCCCCGGTGCAGTGGGCGCCGTTCAAGACGACGCTGGAGGAGCTGCAAAGCGGCGCGTGGCCGTTTGTCTATCACGTCGCCGGAAACCTTTTATGGTTCGTCCCGCTGGGGTGGATCCTGCGCCGGAAGCCCATCTGGGTGGCGCTCATTGCCGAAATGTTGCTCTCCACCGCGATTGAATGCCTGCAGTGGGGGCTCAGAACGGGCATGACCGACGTGGACGATGTGATCCTCAACACATGTGGCGCAGGTCTCGGTCGCCTGTTGGCGGGGCTGATCCCAGAGTGGAAGCGCCCGAAGGATCCCGCGCGAAGATGAAATTCAGGCAGGGTGGGTGAAGATCGAACGGGTTTGCCATGAGAGATGCGGGCGAGCCCTGACGAGCCGATTGATCGGGGAGGAACACGACACCTTACAACCCTTCCACGAAGGTGATCAAGGGCTCTGTAAGGCCGAGAGGGAGTGTTTTCCCGGCGCTGACAGGGGCGCCTTTTGCCTGTTCTGCCCGCTTTGGCGCGCCATTGAAGATCATGGAGAGCTTCCTGCCCGCGAGCAGGATCCGGTGCGGCAGGTTGAGCCTGTCCAGAGGGACCGGGCCGGGGAAATGGTAGAAGGCGATGGCATGCCGCAGGGTATCGCCAAAGCCGTTTGTGCGTACCTTCTCCAGAATGTCCAACCGGGTGGCGGGCGTAAAACCGACGCTGAACACCGCTAAGCGTTTGTCCGGAAGCCTTTTCAGGAGCCTGCCGATCCGGCCTGCGCCCGCGATGCGCCCGGCGTAGATGCCGCCGCCATAGACGATCACCGCATACGCATGCAGCGCGCGAAGGCTGGCCTTGTTCGCGGGCAGCAGATCAGCGTTCAACTCGGAGGCGATGCGCTCGGCATAGGCTTTGGAGGTTCCGTAGGTGGATTTGTACACGACGACGGCATTTTTCATGGGAGCAGCCTTCTTTCCCTATTTTTGCGGATCAGGTAGCAAACCGGGAGGGCCGCCAGCCAGCATCCCAGCAGGATAAATTTCCCCTGCGTGACGAAGCCGGTTGCCGCCGCCACACCTGGGAATTCTGCTGGGAGACGGGCCATCAGGAAAAGGATCGAACAATTTTCGGAGATGTCGAGGAACGCACGCGGGTATGCAAGCGTTGGCAGGAGGCGCCAGACGCTTCCAACCAGCGTTTTTCCCATGGCCCGGCGCATAAGGCTGTCCTGCACTACGGCAAAGCTCACGGTGAAGAGAAGGTCGAGGTATAAATAGCGTGCGTAGAATGCCCTGCCGCCGCTCCCTAGGGCGCGCATCAGGGTGTATACGTCGCCTGCGGAGTAGCCAAACCGCATGTCCAGCGTGTCAAGACCTCCGCTGTATCCATGGAAGGCTGCGGAACTGAACGCCGGGGCAGCCATCAGCGCGAGGGTCAGTGCGAAGACGGCGGCGGCGACCGTACGGTAGAGCGACGCTTTGGACTTTACCGGTTGATTCATGGCTGGTTTCTCCTTGACAAAGAATCCGTCCATCGGTATAATAGAAGTATACTAGTATACTGATAGTATACCTATGGGTTTGCCCAATGTCAATAGGGAGGGCGTTAATTTATGGGAACATCGCCGCGCCAGGAGCGGGAGCAGTTGGAGCGCAGGGGGTTTATCATCGACACGGCCGAAAAGCTGTTTTTGACGAAGGGGTATGAAGAGACTTCCATGGACGACCTGGCAGCGGCGTCGGAGTACACCAAGCGCACGCTGTACCGGTACTTCACCTGTAAGGAGGACCTGTATTATGCCGTTACCCTAAGGGGCTACCGGCAGTTGACCGAGCGGATCCGGGAGAAAACCCGGTCCGGCGGGAACGGCTTTGAAAAGGTGCGCCTTGCGTTTGAAGCATTTCATTCGTTCTATCAAAGCGGCCCCGCGATGCTCAGGCTGATCAGCCAGGCGGGCGCGATCAAATCCGCCCCCGTCGCGCCGGACGTACCCTACAGGCAGGAGGCAAACGCCTGCGAAAGGGCGCTGTTTGAGGAGATTCTGTGGCTGTTTGAGGAAGGCCAGGCGGACGGCAGCATCCGGGCTGACCGGGAAGCGGGCCTGTTGGCTTTTTCGTCCGTTTTCATGACGACGGGGTTTTTTCTGCTGCTGGCGCAGTCGGGCGGGAGTTATGCGCGCCATTTCGGGCTGGACATGGATGCGTTTATCCAGTGCGCCATGGAGATGACGACAGGGTGTCTGGAAAGGGACAGGTAATACTATTTCCAAACATAAATTACTCGTTGCGACGGTTCTTTTCGCGCGGGGCTGTGTCGCACTACGCTCAACGTAGCGCTGCTACGCCTCGCTCCGGCTCCTTGACCCGCTATCTGCAATCCCTCGCCGCTTTGGAGTAATTAATGTTTTACAATAGTATAAGGCCGCTTTCTTGCCCGCAGTGAAAAACCACCCCAAAGTCAGACATTGACTTCGGGGCGTAGTTTATGAGGGAAGGAGGAGGGCGGCAGTCGCCACAGGACTATTGCCCGTTCAGCAGTTGGCTAGGCTGGGATAGAATCTGCACCTGCATGTGGGTGATGTAGTTGTCGTTGTTCTTTTCGACGAACTGGTCGATGATGTTGAAGTTGATCGTGAGAGGCGCCAGAAAGAGGTCCGGCCGGGAAGAACGCATGCGCCGCATGGTGTCCGGCACCGACTCGTAAGGGCCCTTATGGTAGCAGCACAGGTAGTCCCCGGCGGGGATTGACTGGACGATGGCCTGATCCACGGAGGGAAGTGCCTGGTCCTCGCCGTACAGGTACGCGCCGAAGTACTTCTCCTCGTACCCCGTGTAGAAGGCGATGGTGGGATAGAAGTAGAAGGAATCATGGTGGTACAGCCGCTCCTCCACGCCGATGGGGATGAACTTCCGCTCCGGAAAATGGAGCACCTCTACGGCGTCGATGTCGGAGATCTCGGAAAGCGCCTCCTCCACGAACTGGATCTTGCGCTGGATCACCGTTTCAATCGCCAGCAGCTCTTCCCATTGGCTTCTGAGCGCCTTGGACCTCTCCTTCAGGTGGTCCAGTGTAAAGCCCACCTCGCGGGAGGCCATGTGGTCTTCAATCTGCTCCAGCGAATACCCGAGCCTTCGCATATACCTTATGGAGGCCAGCCTGTACACCTGATCAAACGCGTAGCACCGGCGGCCATTCTCCTGGTTCCGCTCTACTGGCTGGAACAGGCCGATAGCGTCGTAATACTGCAGCGTCTGTTTGTTGAGCCCAAACATGGCGCTGAATTCGCCGATCGAGTAGTATTCCTTCACAGATCACACCTCCCTTGGCCCGCGCCGCCGCGCCTCAGCGCTTGTCGCGCTCGTATGGCACGCCCAGCGCCACGGGATCGCGCCCCTTGCCGATGGAGAACAGCAGCACCACCACCGCCGCCACATAAGGCAGCATGGAGAACGCTTGTGAGGGGATGCCGATTTTCAGCGTCTGCAGCTGCAATTGCAGCGCCTGCGCAAGGCCAATGACCAGCGCCGACGCGAGGATGCCCAGCGGGTTGCGCCTTCCCAGGATCACCGCCACCAGCGCGATGTATCCTCGGCCCGCGTTCACGTCCTCCATGAAAAAGCCCAGCTGCGCGATCGTGATGTACGCGCCGCCCAGTCCGCCCAGAATGCCGTTGACCAGGCACGCCAGATAGCGGATGTGCGCAACGTTCAGCCCCGCGGTGTCCGCGGCCCTTGGATGTTCGCCCACTGCGGTCAAGGAGACACCCCATTCGGTCTTATAAAACACCACCCAGACCACCGCCACCAACAGATACAGTGCGTACTCGAACCCGCTCTGGGAAAACAGCGCGGGGCCGAGCACCGGAATCTGGGAGAGCAGGGGGAGGGCGTACTGCGGCGCCAGCTTGCAAGTGGGCAGCACCGTCGTCTGCCCGAATGCCTTCAAAAACAAGAAACTGGTCAGCCCCAGGGTGAGGATGTTCAGAGCCAATCCCGCGATGTTCTGGTTTGCGCGGCAGCGGATGCTTAGAACCGCGTGCAGCATGCTGATCGCGACGCCGCCGGCGATGCCCGCCAGCGCGCCCAGTAGGATGCTCCCGGTGAGGAACGTGGCCATGAACGCCGCGAAAGCGCCGGAGAGCATGATGGCCTCCACGCCGATGTTGATGATCCCGGCGCGCTCCGAGCACGCCTCGCCCAGCCCCGCGAACGTCAGCGGCGTGGCCACGCGCACGGCGGCGGCCAGGAACGAGGTGATGGTGGCGATGAGCATCTCCATGCCGCTATTCCCCCTTTCCCTTCAGAAGCCCGGAAAACACCGTCTTGCGCGCCAGAATGAGCAGCACCACCGTGCCCATGATGATGGAGGCGATGGAGGCGGGCACGCTCGCCGCGCGCTGCATGGACAGCGAGCCCACCTGCAGCGCCGCCACGCCGACCGCCGCAATCAAGACGCCCAGCGGCGAATTGCCGCCCAGCAGCGCCACGATGATGGCGAGATACCCGTAGCCGGGCGAAATGCCCTCTAGCAGCCGGTGCTGAAGCCCCGAGACCTCGCACATACCAGCCAGGCCCGCAAGGCCCCCGCTGATCAGCGATGAGAGTACGATGTTCCGGTTGACCGAAATGCCCATGCACTGGCATGCGCGGGGATTCAGGCCCACCGCCCGCATGCGGAATCCCTGCGGCGTCTTGAACATCAGGATGTACACCAGCACCACGCACGAAAGCGCCACGAAAAGCCCCGCGTGCAGCCGTGTCTTGGGCAGGATCACCGGAAGGAACGCGGCGTCCGGAATCGTCGGCGATACGGGGAAGTAGCTTTCCGGATCCTTGAGCACCGTCTGTACCAGCACGCCCGTGATCCCAAGGCCGATGTAGTTGAACATGATGGTGTTGATCACCTCGCTGATCCCGTACCGTGCCTTGAGGAAGCCGGGGATCAGCGCCCACAATCCGCCCAGCAGCCCGCCAAACAGCATGCACGCGGGCAGCATCAAAAAGGCGGGAAGGCCGGGGAATCGCGTTGCGATGAACGTGGTGGCGATCGCCCCCATGTACAATTGCCCTTCCGCGCCGATGTTGGTAAACCCGCTGAGAAACGCCACCGCGACGCCCAGGCCCACCAGCGTCAGCGGCGTGGCCTTTACGAAGATTTCCGCGGCGGAGTAGCTGGAACCAAAGAGCCCGCGGGAAAATCCGGCGAACGCCTTGCCCGCCTCGCTGCCGGAGAGCGTGATGAAGAGAAACGCTACGAGCACCGCCAGCCCTGCGATGGCCGCATAGGGGAGAGTATTCTTCCAGCGCTTCAACCCGCGCACCCCCCGTCCGTTTGTCCCGGTTCCTTGCCCGCCATCATCAGGCCGATTTCGGTCAGGTCCAGCGAATCGCGGTTTGAAACCACGCCCATGACCTTCCCGCCGTGCAGCACCGCGAAGCGGTCGCACAGAACGCGGATCTCGTCAAGGTCGGCGGAGATCAACAGCACCGCCGCGCCCCGCGCCTTGCTTGCAAGCAGCTGTTTCTGCACGAATTCCGAAGCGCCCACGTCAAGGCCCCTTGTCGGCTGGCAGGCGACGATCAGCTTCGGCTCGTCCGATAGCTCCCTGGCCAGAATCAGCTTTTGCTGGTTGCCGCCCGAAAGGGTGCGTACCTGGGTTCCGAAGGCGTGTGCCTTGATGGCGTATTCCTTGACACTTCTCGCGGTCTGCCCCTTGGCGGCCTGGGCGTCGAGCAGCCCGTGCTTTTGAAACCGCCCGTCGGAGTTGAACCGGAGCAGCAGGTTGTCAGTCAGGTCCATGTCCATGACCAGCGCGTCCCGGTGCCGGTCGTCCGGGATGTAGGCGATGCCGGACCGCCTCCGCGCCTCGACGTCCAGCTTGTCCAGCGGCTGGCCGTTCAGCGCGATCGTTCCTTCGTCCTGCCTGCGGATGCCCATAATCACCTCGGCGAGCTCCTTCTGGCCGTTTCCGTCCACGCCCGCGATGCCGAAGATCTCCCCCGCGCGGACGTCCAGCGAAATGCTCCGCAGCTTTTCCAATCCGCGCTCGCGTAAGGCAACGCCCCGAAGGGCAAGGCCACGCGTTGTGAAAGGCGCCGCCTCGCCCCGGACGGCGGGCGCCAAAGGACGCCCGATCATGTGCCGGGCGAGCGCCTCCTCGTTCATTTCGCCGATAGGCGCGGTGATCATCTTTTTGGTATCCCGGAGCACCGTCACCCGGTCGGCGATGCACATCACTTCGGGGATGCGGTGCGTGATCAGGATCACGGCGCGGCCCTGCCCGCAAAGGCTCCTGAGCACGTCAAACAGGTTTTCGGTCTCCTGTGGGGTGAGCACGGCCGTCGGCTCGTCCAAGATCAGAAGTTCGGCGTTCCGGTAGAGCAGCTTCATGATCTCCACCCGCTGCTGCTGGCCCACCGAGAGCGAGCTGACCAACGCGCGGGGGTCCAGCGCCAGTCCGAAGGCCTTCGAAATTTCCTCGATGCGCCTGTCGATCGAGGCTCTGTCCGTAAACGGATGCCTCTTTTCGCGCAGGCCCAGAGTGATGTTCTCCGAAACCGTCAGCGTGGGCACCAGCATGAAGTGCTGGTGCACCATCCCGATGCCGCTTCGGATGGCGTCCAGCGGGGAACGGAAGTGGACCCGCTTGCCCTTGAAGGTGATCTCTCCTTCGTCGGGCTGATACAGGCCGTACAGGAGGTTCATCAGCGTGGTTTTCCCCGCGCCGTTCTCGCCCAAGAGTGCGTGAATCTCTCCGGCCTCCACATCCAGATCCACGTGGTCGTTGGCGTACTCGCCCCAGAAGGTCTTGACAATCCCCTTCATTTCCAGCAGCTTCATGGTCCCTCCGCGGCTTTCGCACTGTGTTAAAACGCCTGCCCGGCGCGCTTTCGCGCCGCCGGGCAGACCTTATTTTCGAGATCCAGTTTACTTTGTGGGGGCTTCGATGCGCGGCACCTGGAACTCGCCGGAGATGATGGCCTGCTTCTTGGCGGCGATCTTGTCCTTGAGCTCCTGCGGGATCTTGCTGTCAAAGCCGTTGTAGCCCGAGATGTCCACCACGCCCTCGGCCATGCCCAGGTAGAACACGCCGCCCTTGAATTCGCCCTTTTCAACCAGGCCCACGGCGGTGGTGATGACCTTGGTCATGTTGTAGACGGTGGAGCACATGACGGTTTCGGGCGCGATGGAGTTCTGGTCATAGGAGTTGCCGCAGGCGAGAATGCCCTTTTCCTGCGCGGCGGTGATGACGCCGGTACCGGCCTGGTTGGCCACGTGGTACAGCACGTCCGCGCCCTGGCCGATCATGTTCATCGCGGCTTCCTTGCCCAGCGCCGCGTCCACATAGCTGTTGATGTAGATCTCCAGCACCTTGATGTCAGGGTTGATTTCTTTCGCGCCCAGCTTGAACGCTTCAAGCTCCTTGGTGATGGAGGGCTGCTCCATGGCGCCCACCACGCCGATGATGCCGGATTTGGACATCCCCGCGCAGAGCATGCCCATCAGGTACGCGCCCTGCTCGCAGCTCATGACAAAGGAACCCATGTTTTCACTCTGGGAGTTTGCTTCGGTCGCCATGAAGTACTGGTCCGGGAAGTCCTTGGACACGTTGGCGGCGGGCTCGCCGAACTGGAAGCCGTGGCCGATGATCAGGTTGTACCCCTGCGAGGCAAAGTCGCGATACGCGGCTTCGCTGTCCGCGATGTTGACGTTTTCGGAATACGCGGACTCGATGCCGAATTCTTCTTCCGCCGCCTTGACGCCCGCCACGGCGATGGCGTTCCAGCCCTGATCGTTCGCCGGGCCCGAGAGGATGAGCGCGACCTTCAGCTTGTCACCGGATTCCGCCTGGACCGAGACGCACGAGAGGATAGACAGCGCGATCAGAACCAGGGACATCAGGACACTCAGACGCCTTTTCATTTGGTTTCCTCCTCCATCTTCCAACCGGT
>JAEVZE010000099.1 GCA_023392395.1 Bacillota bacterium | reverse complement strand
GAGCTTCACGGCCTTGGTGGTCTTCTCCAGGTAGTTGCCGCCGATGTCCCCGTCAAAGTAGCCCAGGTCCTTGAGACGGGTCTGCAGCTTCTTGACGCGGTCGCCGGTGTCGCCGGGCCTGAGTTCCACATAATCCGGCGCGGGTGTCGGGGCCGGGGTCGCGCTCTGATAGGGCTTCGCGGAGTCGGAGAACAGCGTCTTCTGCAGCGACACGGTGGCGACGCCGGTGGGCGTCTTGCCATAAGCCTGCTCGAACAGCTTCACCGCCTTGACGGTGGAGGAGCCGTACGTGCCGTCCACGTCGCCGCTAAAGTAGCCCAGATCCATCAGCCGGTTTTGCAGCGCCATCACGCGCAGCCCCTTGTCGCCGGGGTTGAGCTGGATATACTCCGGCTCGGGCGTGGCCGTCGGCTTCTCGTAGGGCTTCGCGGAATCGGAGTACAGCGTCTTCTGCAGCGACACCGTGGCGATGCCGGTGGGCGTCTTGCCGTAGGCCTGCTCGAACAGCTTCACCGCACTCGTGGTTCCGCTGCCGAACACACCGTCCACCGAACCCTTGAAGTAGCCCAGCTCCTTCAGCCGGTTCTGCAGCGCGGTTACCCACGCGCCGGTGTCGTTGCGCTGGAGCTTCACGTAGCTGGCAGAATTGGCCGTATTGGCCGGAGCGCTTGAGGCGAAGAGCTTGCGCTGGAGGGAGGTGGTGGCGATGCCCGTCTGATCCAGTCCCAGTGCGTCCTGGAAGGCCTTGACGGCCTTGGAGGTCTCGGTCAGGTAATTGCCGCCCACGTCGGCGTTAAAGTAGCCCAGCTCCTTCAGCCGCTGTTGCAGCTGCTTGACGCGGGTACCGGTGTCGCCCGGCTTCAGCGTGACGTAGGAGGAGGTGTTCTGGCTGGGCGCGGGCGTCTCCTGGGAATAGGGTTTGGCGTCGCCGGAGAACAGCTTGGTCTGCAGCGCCACCGTCGCGATGCCGGTCTGCGTCTTGCCGTAGGCCTGCTCGAAGCGCTTGACCGCGGCCACCGTGCCGGAGCCGTACACGCCGTCCACCGCGCCATTGTAGTAGCCCAACGATTTCAGGCTGGACTGCAGGTTCCTTACGCCGGTGCCGGAGTCGCCGTAGCTCAGTGTGGAGTAGCCGGTATCGCTGGCATTTGACGAATTGGACGTATGATTCGAACTGGAGGACGAGGACGGCTTCTTGGTGGGTTCCGCGTCATAGTTCTGGTCGTCGGTGTCGCCGAAGGTGATGGTGTTGTCGGTATCGGTAAAGGAATTCCCGGTATAAGTCGGCGCGGCGGAGGAATAGACCATCCGCTGCAGATTGGCGGTGGCGATGCCCGTGGTGTCCAGGCCCAGCGTCGACTGGAAGCGCTTGACCGCGGTGGTCAGCGCCGAACCGTAGCGGCCGTCGACCGCGCCGGTGTAGTATTTGAGCTCTTTCAAGCGCTGCTGCAGTTTTTCCACGTCCGCGCCGCTGTCGCCTGTGGACAGCTGCTGGTAGACTACGGTGGTGTCGTTGACCTGGTCGCCTTCCTCGGTCTGGGTGTCACCCAGGTCGGCGGAGTGGTCGTTCTGCCAGTCCTGCGTAGGCGCGGAGGTATCCCACGGCGCGGTCGGCTGAGGCGTCGGTGTTTCGGCGACAGCCTCGGGCGCGGCGGTGACAAAGGGCAATTGCGCGTCAACGTCAAAGGACAGTGGATCTTCCACGCTGTCGGGCGTCGACGAACAGCCGGCCAGAAGGGCTACCATCAGTCCGGCCGCCGCCCATTTCATCAGCTTTGTCGTTTGCATATCGTTTCCTCCCCGCTAGTTCGCGTGAGCCATTTCCTGAATTTCCATTTGGATCGATTATAGGACGAAGGGAATTGCTTGAAAGTTGCCCAATCGGGCGGCAAAATTGACAGGCAACGCCACCTGGCGGATAAAAAAGGCTCAGGCCGTCACCATCCGGCGCCGTCCGTGATCTTTGCATTCTGCCCCGCCGAGCGCGCCCGGGCGGAAACGGCGTATATGGTCACTTCGCCATTCTGGAAGCACACCGGGAAGTTCTCCTGGAAGAAAGCCTCGTCCACGGCGTAATCCGACCGCTCGTAGGCGGATATGTAGACGTAGTCCACGTGGTAGATGTCAAACAGCGGCAGGTTGTCGCCGGGGGCTTCGTACATGTCCCGCGCCGCCTGCTGCTGGCGCTCGTAACTAACGCCGTGGTAGTACAGGTAAGTGCCGGTACCGCACACCAGCTTCCGCCCGGCCAGCGCCGCCACGGGGTTGTTGTGCTGGCCGCCGGTCAGGACAACAGCGTCCCCAGGCGCGTTGTCCTCAACGTACCGCGCGGCCTGCGCCTCGTCGGCGCCGAACAACTGGTAGTCGGAAATGACCTCCCTGGTCAGCGTGATGCTGCCGGAGAGCGTCGAAACCACCAGGAACGCGCCCATCAGGAACGCCCGCCAGCGGACACCGGACAGCTTTTCGTAGATTTTTACCACGTAGTCCGCCACCAGCGGCAGCATCAGGATGAACGCCACGTAGAACAGCTTGTTGTTGTCGTAGGGGTTGGGCTGGAACAGGATCATCTCCGCGACCACGAATACGGTCAGCGCGCCCAAGGCCAGCGCGCGCCCCCGTTTTTCTTGCGACAACGCCGCCGGGATGAGCAGCAGAAAGACCAATCCTACGTTCTTGACCCAGAACCACAGCCAGCCATCGATCAACCCGCCGTCGTTGTTGACCCAGTCCAAGTGGAACTTCAGCGATCCGCCGCCGGTGGTCTGCGGGAACGTCCAGGTCATCAGCTGCGGCAGCGCGAGCAGAAGCGCGATCCCGCCGAAGAGCAGGAAGCCACGAACCACCGCCCAGCGGCGCTCGGATTTGACCATCAGATAAGCGAGCGCACCCAAGCTAATCAGCCCCAGCGCCAGGAATGAATGGGTATGGATCATCGGCATCATTCCGGCCCAAACGCCCAGGATCGCAAAATCCCTCAGGTTCCCATCAATCTCTCGCACTACATGCACCGGTCCGAGGGATTCCATCCGGAATGTCTCCACCCGCCGCCGGACCGCCTGAGAAAGCAGAATTAGCGCCGGGATGCCTACCGTCCAGCCCGCCAGCAGCGTCCGCTGCGGGATCATCAGGTCCGCGATCACGTTGACCCAGCGCAGGTTGAGGTCGGGCATGTTGGTGGGCGTCAGGTAGAAGCCAAAGAGCGCGTCCTTGAGCCGGGCCGCGTGGTCCCGGAAGAACCCGTCGAAGGTATAGATGAACCCAAGACCGCCGTTCAGGAACAGCAGCGCAAACGCGATGACCACCGCCTTGCGGCTGCGGGTCAATTCCCATGAGAGCAGCAAAAACCCCCAGTACACCAACCCCATCATCAGCGTGCCGGTGGTGATGAACGCCCACCGAAGCGGCGCGCCGAACAAAAGCATGGTCGTCGCCATCGCGTCCGAAAGGAACGGATAGCCCAGCATCGTGCCGGGCAAAAGTGTGTACTCCGGCGGATAGGCGGCATTCCGAAGGCCCGTGGCGATGCCCAGATGCAGGCTCAGGTCGCCGTAGGTGGACTGGCCCACGTGCAACGCGCCGTCCACGGGGCGCAGCGTATGGGTGTATTGCAGGTAGAACGAGAGCAGGAGAAGCGGCACGATCAAAAGCATCAGGCCCATCGGCATCCCCACCAGCCGGGGCCGGTTTGCGCGCCAAGGCCTGCCCGAGAGGAACAGCGCGGCGGACAGCACAAGCGCCGTGCCCAGCGCCCACCACTGTGCCGTTATGGTGAATCGAAATTTGAACGCCCATGCCGACGGAAGCCACATCATCATCATGAGGCCGAACGTCAGGCCCAGGTAGACGCGCGTTGAACGCGGCCTGTCGAAAAACAACCCTTCCGCCGCCAGTACGCCCGAGGCGAGAAACGTTGCCAAGATGCCAAAACCCATGCCGCGCCTCCCATGAAAACTCTCCGACCATTATACTGCCCTCAGGCGCTTTTCGCAAGCCGCATTGTCTTCACCTCGAATCTCCGCGAAATCAGATCGTCATTTTCAGTCGCGCCTCGCTTTGCCACCGGAAACGTTTCCTCTCCCGATTGACACAGCGCCGCAAACGTATATAATAGTTCGTAGGAACAAATTGGACGAGGAGGTCCCCCCATGAAGCTGAGTGTGTTTGCCGTAGTACTCCAGGATCGCTCCTTTGACGATGCGTGCAGGTACCTTGCGGAATCTGGCGTGCAGGCGGTGGAGATCGGCTGCGGCGGCTTTCCGGGCAAGGCCCATTGCAACCCGCGGGAGCTTCTGAGCGACGCGGACAAGCTGCGCAAATTCACCGAAACGCTCAAGAAGTACAATCTGGACATCGCCGCGCTGTCCACCCACGGAAACCCCGTGCACCCGGACAAGGAAGTTGCCCGGCAATTCCACGAGGACTTTGAGGATGCGGTACTGCTGGCCGAAAAGCTCGGCGTGGACACGGTGGTCACCTTCTCGGGCTGTCCGGGCGGGTCCAAGGAAGACAAGACACCCAACTGGGTCACCTGCCCCTGGCCGGACGACTTCAGCCAGATCCTCAAGTACCAGTGGGACGAGGTGCTGATCCCCTACTGGAAGAAGGAAGTGGAGTTCGTCAAAGCCCACGGCGTCAAGAAGATCGCCTTTGAGATGCACCCGGGCTTCTGCGTGTACAACCCGGATACGCTGCTTCGCATCCGCGAGGCGGTGGGCGACATCATCGGCGCCAACTTCGACCCCAGCCACCTGTTCTGGCAGGGCATCGACCCGGTAGCGGCGATCAAGAAGCTGGGCAAGGCGATCTACTACTTCCACGCCAAGGACACCAAGATTGATCCCTACAACACCGCCGTGACCGGCGTTCTGGATACGAAGCACTACGGCGACGAGCTTAACCGCTCCTGGATCTTCCGCTCCGTCGGCTACGGCCACAACCATCAGGTCTGGAAGGACATGATGAGCGCGCTGCGCATGGTGGGCTACGATGGGGCGATTTCCATCGAACACGAGGATAGCCTGATGTCCCAGAGCGAGGGCCTGCAGAAGGCCATCGAAATGCTCAAGAACGTGATGATCTTCGAGGGAACCGGGGAAATGTGGTGGGCCTGATGGTATCACTGGACCAAGCCCGCGAAATGCTGGACGAGCTGGCCGCCGAGCTGCCGGAGGAGATCTTCTCCCGGCTCAACGGCGGCGTGCTGCTGCTGCCGGAAGTGAAGCTCAGCCCCGAGGCCGTCGCGGGCGACCTGTACACGCTGGGCGAATACGAAACCAGCTACACGATGGGCCGCACGGTGCGCATCTACTACGGATCGATCCTGCGCACCCACGGCGACATGCCGCCCGAGCGGTTCCGGGAAGTGCTGCGCGAGGTCCTGCACCACGAGTTGACGCACCACCTGGAATCCATGGCCGGAGATCACGGCCTGGAGGACGACGACGCGCTGCACCTGGCCTGGTACAAGATGCGGCACTAACATCCTTCCCGTACAACGGTCTGAAGCGGCCCCGCCGACACGTATCGGCGTGGCCGCTTTTCGCGTTGATACGAAAACGACCGCGAAGTTCAGGTGCGCCCGAACAGATCGACTGGTATGATGCGCACACAGACATTCCCTTCAAACTCCATATGCACAATCCATGGTGTCAGGTCGATGATTCTCCAAAAGCCGTCGAAGCCGAAGCTCTTGTCGTAATAATTGAGGATCGTGGCCAGGGCGGTGCCGTGACTTGCAATCGTGATGTTTTCACCGGGATGAGAATCCAAAATCCTGTTCAGTGCGGAAATGTTTCGCGTCTGAACCTCGCGCAGGCTTTCGCCGCCGGGTATCCTATGGTCGAAATCCGCCCATTGTCTTCGCGTATACGCCTTGAAATCTTCGACCCAGACGTCGGCGACACGTCGCTCCCGAAACTCCTCGACGCAGGCGATCGGAAGGGCGGCAGATTGGGCAAAATCGCCCACAGTGTCCAACGCGCGCCTATAGGGACTGGAGGCAATGAAGGAGATGTTTTTATCGGCCAGATAGCCCGTGACCAGCGCGCAATCTCGCCGCCCTTTCCCGGTGAGCGGGCGCGCCCTATCGTCTGACACCGTGTGGTCGCATTCGGCGTGGCGGACAAAGAAAACATGGGTCATGCCAAGGCTCCTTCCGATTAAGCTGATTTCTCGCCCGATGGCTACATTCGCTCGTGGCAGATGTCAAAAGCCCCGCCATAAGCGGGGCTTTGAAAGGCATGGAAA
>JAEVZE010000073.1 GCA_023392395.1 Bacillota bacterium | reverse complement strand
CGGCGGCTTCGGTATCGGTGTGCACGGTGAACAGCGGCTGCCCGGAAGCGACAGGGTCTCCCGGCTTGCAATGCATTTCCACTCCGGCTGCGAATTGCACGGATTCACCCTGCCGGGTGCGGCCGGCGCCCAGTAGCCAGGCCGCGCGACCGACGGCAAGCGCGTCCAACCGGGTGAGGACGCCCGCCTCGTGCGCCACAACGGTTTCGGTGTGCCGGGCGACCGGCAGCGGTGCGGCGGGATCTCCCCCTTGCGCCGCGATCATCGCGCGCCAGTGGTCCATGGCGCGACCGCCGGCCAGCACATCCGCCGGGTCGATATCTCGAATTCCCGCTTGTTCCACCATTTCTCGCGCCAATGCCACGGTGAGCTCGACAACGTCCGGCGGGTCGCCACCGGCCAGCACCTGCACCGCTTCCGCCACTTCGAGCGCATTGCCGGCCGTCCGCCCCAGTGGTGTATCCATCCCGGTGAGCAAGGCGACCGTACGTACCCCGGCGTCGACGCCCAGTTCGACCATCGCCGTGGCCAGGTCGGTGGCGTCGGCCCGGTTCTTCATGAATGCGCCGCTGCCGACCTTCACATCCAGCACCAGCGCTCCGGTCCCCTCCGCGATCTTCTTGCTCATGATCGAACTCGCGATCAACGGCACCGATTCGACGGTCCCGGTGACATCACGCAAGGCGTACAGGCGGCGGTCCGCCGGAGCGAGGTCGGCGCCGGCCGCGCACACCACGGCGCCGATCCCCGGATCGGTGAGAATCTCGCGCATGCGGGCCGCGGTGAGATCGGCCTGCCAGCCGGGGATGGATTCCAGTTTGTCCAGCGTGCCGCCGGTGTGGCCGAGACCCCGCCCGCTCATCTTGGCCACCTTCGCGCCGCAGGCGGCGACCAGGGGCGCCAGGATCAGGGTCGTCGTGTCGCCGACGCCGCCGGTGGAGTGCTTGTCCACCTTGGGGCCAGAGATGGCCGAAAGGTCCAGCGTCTCGCCGGAGTGGGCCATGGCCATAGTCAGATCGCGGGTCTCCCTGTCGGTCATGCCGCGGATGGCAATGGCCATCAACATGGCGGATATCTGGTATTCTCGAAAAGAGCCGTCGGCTGCGCCCGCGACGAAGGAGGCGATCTCCTCTTTCGTCAGCTCCTGCCCGGCGCGCTTTTTCAGGATGATGTCCACGGGATTGATCATTTGGGAACCTCCGGTTTCAATACGATGTTAATACCTCGTGCGGCAGCAGGACATGGCGATCAGGTGGACGCCCGACGCGATCACGTACACGCCGAGCAGCGTGCCGATGGTCACGACGCCCGCAATCGGATGCGCATAGGCCAGAACGCCCAGCACCATCAGCATAAGCCCCAGGAACAACAGCCACAGCCAGCCCAGACTAGGCTGCTCCCAGGATGCCGAGCGGCCGGCGCGGGCCAGCTTGACCGCCGTCGCCATCAGGACGACGCCTGCCGCCAGCATCCAGAGCCCGGCGACAAACACAATCACAAGATTGGTGAGCATCTGCAGGTAGCCGCTGGTCATGAGCAACGCGCCCAGCAGGACGGACAGGATCGCCCCGGCGATCCCCCATCCCTCGCTCAAGAAGCGGAAGCGGTAGTGATTGATCAGCGAACCCACGCCGTGGACCAGAATGTACAGGCCCATCAGCAAGCCCAGGTCGCGTGTCATCGCGGTGGGATTGACGATGGACATCACACCGCCGACGATGAGCAGGATGCCCAAAATGATGGAAAGCACGCGCACGTAGAATCCCTCCCTGTCGGCTGCCCCGCTTAAGCGCGGAGCGCGTTCTCCAGGGAAATTGTACCGCATTTTGCGCGCGGTGTAAAGGAGGCCCGCAAAAGCGGGGCGTTGAAAATCCGCAAAGCGGCTTTTCAACGCATAACGAAGAGGAAGACTACGCGAGCCTGAAATTCTTCGGAATTTCCGGGCGGCTCGCTGACTTATGGATTTGTTTCCTCCATCAGTGTTCGCACTGATGGAGGAAACACGTTCCCGGCGCACAGGTCGCCGGGAACGATTTGGGGTACGAAGGATGTTGACCACTTAAAAGGCCCGCGGAGATTGCGCTCCGCGGGCCGGAAAATGCTGATGAGTTATAAGATATACTTGTGCAGGTCCTTTTCGGTACACTCGCTGCCAAGCCGTGTCTTGGCGTAAGCGTCGTCAATGATGACGGTCACCTCCGGCGCGTCGCCGCCGCCGGCGTTGAAGGCCACGTCGCTCAGGATGCCCTCCAGCACCGTATGGAGCCTGCGCGCGCCGATGTTTTCGCTGTTCTCGTTGGCCTGCCATGCAAACTCCGCGATCGCGTCGATGGCGCTGTCGTCAAAGGAAAGCTCCACGCCGTCCACCTTCAAAAGCGCCTGGTACTGCCGGATCAGCGCGTTCTCCGGCTGCGTCAGGATGCGCTTGTAGTCCTCGCGGGTCAGGGGCTTCAGCGTCACGCGCACCGGGAAACGGCCCTGAAGCTCAGGGATCAGGTCGGTGACCTTGGCCACGTGGAAAGCGCCCGCCGCGATGAACAGAATGTGGTCGGTCTTGACGGGGCCGTACTTGGTGGGCACCGTGGAACCCTCGACGATGGGAAGGATATCCCGCTGCACGCCCTCCCTGGACACGTCCGGGCCGTTTCCAGCGTTCTTGCCCGCAACCTTGTCGATCTCGTCCAAGAACACGATGCCGTCCTGTTCGGCCTTCCGGATGGCCTCGGAGTAGACCGCGTCCATGTCGATCATGCTCTGTTCCTCTTCGGCAAGGAGGATGCGCCTGGCCTCGGAGACCTCCACCTTGCGCAGCTTGGTGCGCTTGGGCAGGATCGAGCCCAGCATGTCGTTCACGTTGACGTCGGTACCCGGGATCTCGCTCTTTGGCAGGCTTTCGGCCACTTCCACTTCCACCAGTGTGCGCTCCAGCTCGCCGTTTTGCAGGGCTCTGCGCACGTCTTCGCGCTTGGCGCTGACGCGGGCGCGCTCCTCGGGCGGCATGTCGGGCTCCTTGGGCTTGTTGCCCAGCAGCACGTCGATGGGATTAACCTTCTTGGCCGGGCGGACGATCAGGTCCACCAGCCGCTCTTCGGCGGAGCGGATGGCCTTTTCCCGCACGGATTCCGCGTGCTGCGCCTGCACCAGGCGGATGGACGCCTCGATCAGATCGCGGATGATGGAATCCACGTCGCGGCCCACATAGCCGACTTCGGTGAACTTGGTGGCCTCCACCTTGACAAAGGGCGCGTCCACGAGCTTGGCCAGCCGCCTTGCGATCTCTGTCTTGCCAACGCCGGTTGGGCCGACCATCAGGATGTTCTTGGGCGTCACCTCATCGCGGATGTCGTCCGGCAAAAGCGCCCGGCGGTAGCGGTTCCGAAGCGCCACGGCCACCGCGCGCTTGGCCTCGTCCTGCCCGATGATGTAGCGGTCCAGCTCGCGCACGATTTCGCGCGGGGTCAGCGTATGCGTCAATTTCTCCATCAGACAATCTCCGTAATGATGTGGTCGTTGGTGTAGACGCAGATCGACGAGGCGATCTTGAGCGCCTTTTCGGAAATCTCGGCGGCGGAGAGCGTTGTATTCTCCTTGAGCGCCCGCGCGGCGGCCAGCGCGTAGTTGCCGCCGGAGCCGATGGCCAGCACGCCATCGTCCGGCTCGATCACTTCGCCCGTGCCGGAGATCAGCATGAGGTTATTCTCGTCGGCGCACAGCAGCATCGCTTCAAGCTTTCGCATCGCCTTGTCCTGCCGCCAGTCTTGCGCCAGCTCCACCGCGGCGCGCGGCAGGTTTCCGGCGTATTGGGTCAGCTTCTCTTCAAACTTTTCGCTCAGCGCGAAGGCGTCCGCAACCGAACCGGCAAAGCCGATCACGACCTTGCCGTTGTGGATGCGGCGCACCTTTTTGGCGTTCATCTTCATGATGGCGCTCTCGCCGACGGTCACTTGGCCGTCGCCCGAGATGGCGGTCTGCCCGTTCAGGCGCACGCCGCAGATTGTGGTTCCCCGAATCATTCAATGTCCTCCATCAGTCGGTCTATGGTTGAAAGCGAGCGCTCGGCAAGCGCCTGATAGCGCTCTTTCTTGCTGCGGACCTTGCGGTCCAGCGGCGTCAGGATACCGAAATTGGCGTTCATCGGCTGAAAGTTGGCAACCTTGGTGCGCACATGGCTTTCCAGCGCGCCCATCACCGTCTCACCGCCAAAGTCAATCTCAGAAAGGCCCCTCAGCACCCGGCCCAGGTTGAGCCCGGCGATCAGGCCCGAAGCCGCCGACTCCACATAGCCCTCAACGCCGGTCAGCTGGCCCGCGAAGCGCGTATGCGGCCGTCCGGAAAGCGCGAAGTTGCGGCCCAGCACGTCCGGGCTGTTCAGGTAGGTGTTCTTGTGCATCACGCCGTAGCGGATAAATTCGGCGTTCTCAAGGCCCGGGATCATCGAGAACACCCGCTTCTGCTCGCCCCATTTGAGCCGCGTCTGAAAGCCCACGAGGTTATACAGCGTGCCCGCCTCGTTCTCCTGCCTGAGCTGCACCACCGCGTAGGGCGTTTTGCCTGTGCGGGGATCGGTGAGGCCCACCGGCCTCATCGGGCCAAAGGCCAGCGTGTCGTGGCCGCGAGAGGCCAGGATTTCCACCGCCAAGCAGCCTTCAAACACCAGGTTCTTCTCGAAATCGTGCAGCGGCGCGAGCTCCGCCGCCGTCAGCGCGTCCAAGAACGCGTCGTACTGCGCCCGGTTCATGGGGCTGTTCAGGTAATCGTCCCCCGCGCCGTTTCGGGACTGGCGGAACAAAATCTGCATGTCCAGCGATTCGGCGGTGACGATGGGCGCGGCGGCATCGAAAAAGTGCAGCGCCGTGAGCCCGGGGAGCGCGCTCAGCGCGTCCATAAGGGCCGGATCGGTCAGAGGACCGGTGGCGACGATCAAAGGCTCCTCCGGCAAATTCTCCGCCAGCCGCCTCTCCACCCGGATCAGAGGATGGTCCTCAATCGCCTGGGTGATCCCCTGGGAAAACCGGTCCCGGTCCACCGCCAGTGCGGTGCCCGCCGGAACGCGCGCCTCCCTAGCTTTGTCCAGGATCAGCGAGCCAAACCGCATCATTTCCGCCTTCAGAAGGCCCGAAGCGTTCGTCAGGTGCTCCGCCTTCAGCGAGTTGGAGCACACC
>JAEVZE010000056.1 GCA_023392395.1 Bacillota bacterium | reverse complement strand
GTCGAGGGCGGCCTTACATTTACCCGCGACGGCATGCGCATGTGGCAGTGTCGCAACTGCGGCCACATCGCCATCGGCCCTTCTGCGCCGCAGGTATGCCCGGTCTGTCTGCATCCGCAGGCGTTCTTCCAGCTGAAGGAAGAAAACTACTAGGTTTTCAGGGCGTGGATGTCACACATATGCAAGCCGCCGCGCACAGCGGCGGCTTTACGGTTTACATCTCCGCAAATAGCACTGTATAAATATGTAGAAAGCTCGCGCAAGACGTACACGATTGTTTACATTCCTAAGGGTTGACAACGTGCCTCAGCGGGCCTATACTGGCACTGGAAATCGGTAGGTGAGGCTACCACAGGGATACGGATTGCTGCCGCGAAGCCGTGGAGACACGACGAGCTGGTCGAACAGTCTATGTCGATTCAAGGCATAGGATAATGCAATTTCATCGCCCTGCGAAGCCAAAACTCGAACGATGGACGAGGATTCTTTCCCCGCCGCGTTCGTGTCGGCGGGTTTTTCTTTTGAAAGAGGTGAACGGGTATGACCGGTGCCATAGACGGTCCTCGAAGTGCGGCGGCAAGCGTCGGGCATTGCCCTGCGCGCAAGACAGATCGGGGCGGCGGATAGCCGCGTCCGGCCATTGCGCGCGCATTGTCCCCTTGTACGCCGCCCGGAATGCCGAGCGGCGTTTTTTGTTGTTTTCCGCAAGAATGGTAAACCATAGAACTGAACCCAAAGAGAGGTGAAACAGGATGCAACCCGGTTCAGGCGACGGTCAACCCACCATACCGCGAGGCTCAAGGGTATTCGGACGTCATGAGGCGGGTCGCAACCGCTTTTCGATCCCCGGCTGACCCTGCCGCCTTGCATCCAATAACGGAGATCCCCGTTTTAGGAGGCGCAGGCTATGAAGACCATTTTTAAAAAACCGATGCACGGCGCGCCCGCACCCAAAAACGCCGGCGTTCAGGAGGCGCAGGAGCGGCTCCGGAAGGTCGCCGCCCGCACACCCGAGGACGTTTACGCCTTTCTGGGTACGCGCCAACGCGGCCTGACGGAAGAAGAAGTTGAACGCGCCCGGGAGCGCTACGGCGACAACGCCGTCCGCCGCGAGCGCCAGCCCTCTATCTTTCAGCGGCTGCTTGAAGCCTTCATCAGCCCCTTTACCGCGATCCTGCTGACGCTGGCGGTGGTCTCCGCCTTCACCGACGTCATCTTTGCAGAGCCGGGCAAGAAGGACCCGACCACGATGACCATCATCGCGGTGATGGTCGCGTTTTCGGGGCTGCTCCGCTTTGTACAGGAGACAAAGAGCGGCAACGCCGCCCAGGCGCTGTCCGAGATGATCCACACCACCACCTGCGTGGAGCGGGACGAGGCGGGCAAGCTGGAGATCCCGCTAGATCAAGTGGTGGTGGGCGACATCGTGCACGTGGCGGCGGGCGACCTGATCGCGGCGGTCATGCGCCTCTGCTTTGCGAAGGACCTGTTTATCAGTCAGTC
Organism: Bacillota bacterium; assembly: GCA_023392395.1. Taxonomy (GTDB): domain Bacteria; phylum Bacillota; class Clostridia; order Christensenellales; family Aristaeellaceae; genus JAEZHK01. The sequence goes on along the minus strand of JAEVZE010000056.1, from coordinate 1,450 downwards.
GGCGCTGACCGGCGAGAGCGAGCCGGTGGAAAAGAGCGCCCGGCCTCTGAAGCTGGAAGGCGCGCTGACCGACGGCACGAACCTGGCATTTCTGGGCGGCAATGTGATTAGCGGCAGCGCCATGGGCGTAGTGGTGGCCACCGGCAAGGACACTGTGCTGGGCCAGTTGGCCAAGGACCTGTCCGGCAAGCCCCCGAAGACGGCCTTCGACAAGGGCCTGGACTCCGTCAGTTGGGTGTTGATCCGCTTCATGATGGTCATGGCGCCCACGGTGTTCCTTTTGAATGGACTGACCAAGGGCGGCTGGCTGGAGGCGCTGCTGTTCGCGGTGTCCATCGCCGTGGGGCTGACGCCGCAGATGCTGCCGATGATCGTCACCACCTGCCTGGCCAAGGGCGCGATGACCATGTCCCGGGAAAAGGTGATCATCAAAAACCTGAACTCCATTCAAAACCTGGGCTCCATGGACATCCTGTGCACCGACAAGACCGGTACGCTGACCCAGGACAAGGTGGTGCTGGAATACCACCTGGACATCCACGGCAACGAGGACGTGCGGGTGCTGCGCTACGCGTTTTTGAACAGCTACTACCAGACGGGGCTCAAAAACCTCTTGGATGTGGCCATCATGGACCGCACCCACGAGGAGCAGGAGGTCCACGAGGAACTGAACGATCTGGAACAGGCCTACCGCAAGGTGGACGAGATCCCCTTTGACTTCGACCGCCGCCGCATGAGCGTGGTGGTGGAGCGCAAGGACGGTCGCACGCAGATGATCACCAAGGGCGCGGTGGAGGAGATGCTGAAGGCCTGCTCCTTCGTCGAGTACGACGGCGAGACCAAGCCGCTGGATGAAGCGATGCGCAAGATGATCTACGAAAGCGTCGATACCCTCAACGCCCGCGGCATGCGCGTGATCGCGGTAGCCAACAAGACCGATCACGCCCCGGTCGGCACGTTCTCGGTGGACGACGAACGCGATATGGTGCTGATGGGCTATCTGGCCTTTCTGGACCCGCCTAAGGAGACCGCCGCCGCCGCAATCAGCGCGCTGGAAAGCTACGGCGTCTCGGTCAAGGTGCTGACCGGCGACAACGACGCCGTCACCCGCAGCATCTGCGCCCAGGTTGGCCTGAACGCTGAAAGCCTGGTGCTGGGCCAGGAGATCGACCCACTGACCGATGAACAATTGGGCGACCTGGCCGAAAAGACCACGGTGTTCGCCAAGCTGTCGCCCGCGCAGAAGGCGCGCGTGGTGCGTTCACTCCGGCAAAAGGGCCACGCGGTGGGCTACATGGGCGACGGCATCAACGACGCCGCCGCCATGCGGGACTCCGACGTGGGCATTTCCGTGGACACGGCGGTGGACATCGCCAAGGAGTCGGCCAGCGTCATCCTGCTGGAAAAGGACCTGATGGTGCTGGAGTCGGGCATCCTGGAAGGGCGCAAG
>JAEVZE010000016.1 GCA_023392395.1 Bacillota bacterium | reverse complement strand
TTCCAAAGGGCAGAGCCCTTTGGCGGGGTGCGGGGGAGAGCCCCGTTTCGTTATTCCTCGCCTAAGATGCGCACTTCGCACTCCAGCTGGACATGGAACCGCGCCAGGACCTCTGTTTGAATGTGCTGGATCAGCGCCAGCACGTCCTGCGCGGTCGCGCCGCCCACGTTAACGATGAACCCCGCGTGCAGCGTAGAGACCTGCGCGCCGCCGATTGTGTGGCCCTTGAGCCCCGCCTGCTCGATCAGCGCGCCCGCGAAGTGCCCCTCCGGCCGCTTGAACACCGAGCCCGCGCTGGGAAGCGCAAGCGGCTGCTTTTCGCGGCGGGAGGCGTTGTAGTCGTTCATGCGGGCCCGGATCAATCCCGGGTCGTCGGGGGTCAATTTGTAGCGGGCTTCCAGCACCACGCCGCCCTTTTTGAGCATCGTGGACCGGCGATAGCCATAGCCCAGTTCCTCGCGGCACAGCCACTGGTCCTGGCCGTCCATCCACACCCTCGCGCAGGTGGTGACGGAGGCCATGTCGAACCCGTAGGCCCCGGCGTTCATCGTGGCCGCGCCGCCCGCGGTGCCGGGAATGCCGCAGGCGAATTCCAGGCCGGATAGCCCTGCAGCCAGCGCCTGCGCCGCCACCTTGGAGAGCAGCGCGCCCGCCTGCGCGGTCAGTACGTCGCCTTCGACCGCGACTTGGTTCATCTCCTGCATCGAAACCACCAGGCCCCGGATGCCGCCATCCCGGACGATCATGTTGGAGCCGTTGCCCAACACCAGACAGGGCGCGTTCAGCGCCTGGGCCGCGCGCACCGCAAAGACGGCTTCCTCGGGCGTCATGGGCAGTGCAAATACGTCCGCTGGTCCGCCCAGGTGAAACGTGGTATGCTTCGCCATCGGTTCATGTGTTAGCAGGCGCTCCGGCGGCAGCACCCGCGCCAGTTCTTCCAGCAAATTCTGCAAGCGATCACCCTCCGAATGTATCCTACCGCGCCCGGGGCCGTTCTATGAACGGGCGGGCACGTTCTCCCGGAGGAGCTTTTCAAAGTTCAACCTGGAGTTCTCCACGCATCATTCGACAAACACGTAGTTGGCTTCGCGGAGCATCGCCTGGGAGTGGGCGACGATGACGATGTCCGGCTTGTATTCTCGCGCGTAGTCCTCAATGGTGCGGGCGCTCTTGCGCAGGTCCACGGCCAGCACTTCATGAGCGGCCAGCACCAGGAAGTCCACGAAGGGCGTGCCGTAGGAGTCCTTGGAGATCAGGATGCGCCCGGTCGGCACCTTGTCGTTGACGTACCAGTTCTCCGCGTCGTGGTTTCCGTAGACGCTGTACAGGTTGGACACGCCGTCCTTTTTCGCGTCGTCGATCAGCTTCCAGTTGAGCAGGTCATGGAAGGAGCCGGAGAACTCCTCCGTCTTGGTCCCGTTGACGATCTTCTTGTGCAGCAGCGTCTCGTAAGTCGGCTGCATCAGCACGAAGTCGTCCGGCGTGATCAGGCTGGGCCCCAGACGCTCGCCCACCTGGCCCATGTGCATCTGCGCGTAAATGTTGGTGGTGAAGCTGTCCGAGGCATAGAGGGACGGATCGATGGCAAAGCCCATCTCGTTCAGCTTTTGCGCGGTGGCCTGGAAGGTGGCGAACAGGTTGGGTGTCGCCCAATGCTGGTCGGTGCGGTAGATCGCCTGATCGATGGTTAACCCCGCCGCCTTGTACGAATCCCGGCTGTCAATGACCGGGATATCCGCGGCCCGGAGGCCTGTCACCAGCTCGTCCGCCGCGCGGATGTTGTCGTCGGTGACGCCGTCGGGCAGCATGTTGTCCTCGTAGAGGTAGGAATGGGGGTAGACGAAGAGCATCGGGATGCCCATGTCCTGAAGATTTTGCTTGAGCTTGACCATCTTTTCCACGTCGTCGCTCATTGAGGATACGCTGAGCAGGTCGTAGAGCTGGCCGGTCTTGAGCTTGACCATCGTATTGGGGCCGACGCTGAAGATCTGCTTGCCCAGCGCCAGCTGGAAACGGAGATTGAACCTTTCCATCTCGTCCACGCCCAGGATCGTCCGGTTGATGGTGTAGGTCAGCATGCTGACGCGCGCTTTGACGCTCGCCAGCGGCTGGCCGTCCTCCTTGATGTAGTTGGTATAGCCTTTTGTCAGCGCATAGCCAAATTCGCGCCAGTGCTCCGCCAGCGTCACGCCGCCCACCACGAAGATGGTCAGCATCAGGATGGCGGCCAGAACGATGTTGATCGACTTCCGAAACATCCTAATCCGCCCTCCTTAAAAATTGAAGTAGATGAACGGGTTGTAGCCGCCCATGACCACGTAGCTGATGGACAGTGCGAATACCGCCACCAGGCCCACCGCGCTGGCAATCTCAAACGCCTTTTCCGGGATTCGCAGCTTCGCCTTGAGGAAATCGCCGACCGGGAGGCCCAGGAGCAGCGCCGCCGCGACGAACAGGCCGTATTCCTTCACGTACATCGTAGCGGTGGCGTCCCAGAAGGAGCTGGCGTGGAAGCCGTACATATTGGCGATGTAGCCCGCCGCGTAGCCGATGCCGTTCGAACGGATCATGACCGTGATGGTGATGACCGCGATCATCGCGTACAGCACGCCCAGCGGCTGTTTGTCCAGCTTCTTGGCAAGGCCCGTCATCCGTTCAAACGCCAGCAGGACGAAAAAGCCCACGCCCCACAGAAAGTAGTTCCAGGACGCGCCGTGCCAGAGCCCTGTCAGCGACCATACGACGAACATGTTGAACAGCATCCGCCACACGCTCTTGACCCGGCTGCCGCCCAGCGGGAAGTACAGGTACTCCCGAAACCAGGTGCCCAAGGAGATGTGCCAGCGCCGCCAGAACTCGGTGATCGAGCGGGAGATCATGGGGTAGATGAAGTTTTCCGGGAAGTGGAAGCCAAACATCATGCCCACGCCGATGGCCATATCGGAATAGCCGGAGAAATCGTAGTACACCTGCCACAGGTAGCCGATGGCGCCCAGCCAGGCGGCGCCCACCGAAAGCTGCCCTGGCTGCATCGAAAAGGCGTTGTTGACCAACAGCGCCAGCGAGTCCGCCAGGATGGTCTTCTTCGCCAGGCCCACCATGAACCGGCGGGAGCCCGTAATAAACC
>JAEVZE010000441.1 GCA_023392395.1 Bacillota bacterium | reverse complement strand
TCCTCACAGAGAACCAGGCGCGGCTGATCACACGCTGCGCTGGAGAAAAGCCCGTGCTCGCTTACGGGCGGTTTGCGGAAAACCTGCCCGGGGCGCGGGACGCACTGTCCAAAATGCCAAAGGCGGTCGTCATGGCGGAAGAAAAGGATTGGCCTCGTTCGGTGGACGCGTTCGCCCGAAAGGTGCGCGCGGCCTACGAAGGCTGCCGCGTGCTGGACTGGGACAACGAAAATTTCCACGCGCAGGCGAACCTGATCGAAGACGGCGTATGCGTGCACCTACTCAACTACGCCTACGACGTAGTAAACCACCGCACAATCCCGCAGACCGTAACGGTTGATGTGCTTGTGCAGGAAAGACGCGGCGTGCGCGTGCTGACGCTGGACGGCCATCCCCTCCGCTACGATACCCTAAACCCCGGCCCCGACACCCTGATGCGCGTGCGCGTGTACGACGTGCCTGCCTACGCCGCACTGGTTATCGAATGACCAGCCCACTGATACCAGCTCGCCACCGCGCCATGTGTGCTTTGATACCCGTTTCTCGTCGCACTTTCACCCAAAAATGCCCGCGCTAGCGGACATTTTATCCCTTGCGAGGGGTCCGGGGGAATCATTCCCCCGGCGGGATTCCAAAGGGCAGCGCCCTTTGGCGTCCCCTCCCGCCTGCCGCCCACAAACTGATTTGTTGATCTGGGGGATTAAAAGATGAACCGTTTTATGCCCGTATCGCTGCGCTGCGAGAGCGCGGTCAACCCCATCGGCGTGCACGCTGCGCGCCCGTTACTCAGCTGGACGTGCGATCGGGACCTACGCGGCGCGCGCCAGAGCGCCTGGCGCGCGGTCGCCTCGTCCAGTCAGGCGAAACTGGAATCAGGCGAATATGATTTATGGGACAGCGGCCGCGTGGAGAGCGGTCAGTGCCTTGCCGTGCCCTACGGAGGAAAGTCACTCGAAAGCGCCAACCGCGTTTGGTGGCGGGTGTGGGTGTGGGACGGTGAGGGCGCTCTATCCGAGCCCAGCGCCCCGGCCTTTTTTGAAATGGGGCTGCTCTCCCCTTCCGACTGGCACGGCCGCTGGATGGGCTTTCTGGGCGGCATGATCGGGTGCGGCATCCTGCTGCGCCAGAACTTTGCGCTGTCCAAAAAGCCGGTCTGGGCGCGCGCCTACATCGCCTGCGCCGGGTACTACGAACTCCGGCTCAACGGCGAAAAGGTGGGCGATAAGCTGCTGGACCCCGGCCCCACCGACACCTCCAAGACCATCCTCTACTCCGCCTACGACGTGCTTTCAAACCTGCGCGATGGACTGAACGTGGTGGGCATCCAGCTGGGCACCGGCTGGGCAGGCGCGCCCAAGGCGCTGTTGCAGCTCAATATCCGCTTTGAGGACGGCACGACACAGGAAGTGGTCACCGACTGGGGCATCGGCTGGTGTGTGGCCGCGGGGCCGATCACCTACAACAGCATCTACGACGGCGAGGACTACGACGCTCGGCTGGAAAAGCGCGGCTGGGATACGCCGGAACACCAAGACACCTTCCTCTTGGAGCACCAGAGGCGCGGCGGCTGGACGCTGTGCACCATCGTGGAATCTCCCGGCGGCGAACTAGTGGGCGAGATCTCGGAACCGGTGCGCGTCACCGGCACGGCGACGCCGGAATTTGTGCGGGATCTGCCCGATGGCCGCAAGCTCTACGATATGAAGGTCAATCAGACCGGCTGGATCCGCCTGAAAGTGCTGGGCTCGCGCGGCGCGCGCGTCCGCCTGACCTTCGCGGAGGTCCTGGACGAAGCGGGCGACCTGGACATGACCTATCTTCGCAGCGCGCGCTGCCAGGACAACTACACCTTGCGCGGCGACCCGGAGGGCGAGGAGTACGCGCCCCGCTTCACCTACCACGGCTTTCGGTATTTCACGCTGGAGACCGAGGGCGACGCGAAGGTTCAGTCCATGACGATGGAATTCGCCAGAAGCGATCTAAAAAAGAACGCTTCCTTTGAATGCTCCGACCCCTTCCTGAACCGGCTTGCCCAGGTGATGTGGCACACCGACGCCTGCAACCTGTTCGGCATCCCCACCGACTGCTGCCAGCGCGACGAGCGCCACGGCTGGACCACCGACACCACCTCCCGCGCCGAGGTGTGCACCTGCCACTTCGACATGGCGGCGTTCTTTGAAAAATGGCTGCGCGACGTGATGGACACCCAGGACGAGTACGGCTATTTCGCGGACACCGCGCCGCACCGCTGGGGCCGCAGGCCCTGCGACCCGCAGGTCAACACGCCCGTCAGCCTGCCGCTGCTGCTCTACAAAACCTACGGAAACCGGCGCGCGGTCGAGCAGAACTTCGACCGCCTCAAGCGCTACATGGGGGTGCTGATCGCCGAGTCCGACCATCTGATGCTGTCGCGCACCGGGTTTGGCGAGTGGGCCTGTCCGAAGGCGGAGTGCTACGACGAACCCTACGGCGCGGGCGCGGTTTCGATGCACGTGTCCCCCGCGCTGGTCTCCACCGGGTATTTGTACCTGTCCTGCGTTCAAATGGCCGAAATGGCGCGCATCCTGGGACGCGGGCAGGATCACGAAGAATTCTCCGGCTTGGCCTTACGGGTTCGCGAGCGCTTCAACGAAGCGTTCTTCCGCCCCGGCGAGGGAGATTACGATTCCGGCAGCCAGAGCTCAAACGCGCTGGCGATCGATCTGGGGCTGGCGAGCCCGGAAGACGTCCCGGCGGTGGTTCAGAGCATTGTACGCGACGTCCGGGCTAAGGGCGTCCACATGTCCACCGGCAACATGGGCACCAAGGCATTGATAGAGGTCCTCTCACGCGCCGGGGAGGATGACCTGGCCTACGAGCTGATGGCGCAGCGCACCTCGCCCAGCTTTGGCTACATGCTGGAGCAGAGCTCCACCTCCATCTGGGAGCGCTGGGAGGCCGACCGGGACAACAACATCATGAACTCCCGCAACCAGCCGATGCTGGCGGCCAGCGGCGTCTGGTTCTACAAGTACGTAGGCGGCATCCGGTTGGCTTCTGATTCGGCGGGCGGCGACCATCTGG
>JAEVZE010000427.1 GCA_023392395.1 Bacillota bacterium | reverse complement strand
GGCATGGACGGCTTTGAAAAGCGGCCCATCAGCCAATTGTCCGGCGGGCAGCAGCAGCGGGTGATGCTGGCCAGGGTCCTGGCCGGGCAGCCGGAGGTCATGATGCTGGACGAGCCCACCAGCGGCGTGGACGTAAAAACCGTGGACGCGCTGTACGAATTGCTCACCCGGCTCAACCGCGAGCAGGGCCTGACCATCATCATGGTGACCCACGATGTCGCCCGGGCCTCCGCGATCGCGTCCCGGGTCATGTGCCTGGAGGAGGGCTCGCTGGTGGAGCTGCCGCCCCATCAGGTGAAGGAGGAGCTCCAGCACCGCCACAAGCATCCGGCCGGAGGGGAGGACAGCCATGTTCATGTCGCAGGGCGTTGAAAAACCACGGTGGTTTTTCAACGCGAAGGAAGAAATCTGCGGGAGCCTGAAATCCTGCGGGATTTCCGGGCGGCTCCCTGACGGAAGGAATTGTTTCCTTTATCAGTGTGCGCACTGACAAAGGAAACCGTTCCCGGCGCGCATGTCGCCGGGAACGTATGAAAAAGTGACGGGGTTTACCAAGACACTGCCCCGGAGGGATGAAAAGACGTGGACATTCTACAGTATGACTTTATGCGCCGGGCCTTCCTGGTGGGGCTGCTGCTGGCGGTCATCGTGCCCTGCGTGGGCGTGGTGGTGGTCTTAAAGAGGCTTTCCATGATCGGCGACGCGCTCTCCCACACCTCGCTTGCGGGCGTCGCGGCGGGGCTTCTTCTGGGCGTCAACCCCATCCTGGGCGCGGTGGTGCTGTGTACCGGCGCTGCGCTCTCCATCGAATTCATCCGAAAGAAGATGCCCAGGTATCAGGAGATGTCCATCGCGGTCATCATGTCGGCGGGCATCGGCCTGGCAGGCGTGTTGTCCGGGTTCGTCTCCGGCAGCGCCAACTTCAACAGCTTCCTGTTTGGCAGCATCGTGGCCATCGACGACTTCGAGCTTTGGATGGTGGTGGCCATCAGCGTCGCGGTGATGACCTGCTTCCTCCTGTTCTACCGGGAGCTGTTCTTTATCGCGCTGGACGAGCGCGCGGCAAGGCTTGCCGGCGTGCCGGTGGGCGCGGTCAACTTCGCGTTCACCATCCTGACGGCGGTCACGGTGTCGGTGGCGGCGAGGACCGTGGGCGCGCTGATCGTGTCTTCCATGATGGTCATCCCGGTGGCCTGCGCGATGCGCTTTGCCAGGAGCTACCGCCAGACGGTGCTCTATTCGGTGGGCTTTGCGCTCCTGTTCATGGTGGCCGGGCTGTTCGCCGCGTTCTACCTGGGGCTGCGCCCCGGTGGAACGGTGGTGCTGGTGGGCGTGATCTGCCTGATTGCGATCCTTGCGCTGGGTGGACGCGCGAAGCGGCGCGCTTGATCCATCGAGAGACCGGGAAGGAAGTGCCGGATATGTCGGATTTATCGCAGCTAACGTGGCCTGACGGGCTCAAGCGGACCCGCCAGCGGGAGCGCGTGCTGGAGGTGCTCGAAGCCGCCGAATCGCCGCTCAGCGCGCTGGATATCGCGCTCAAAATTGAAAACGAGGGCGGCGGGGCCTGGCTTTCTACGGTCTACCGCGCGCTGGAGTCCTTTGCGGAGCACCACATGGTGGTCAAGATTGCCGTGACGGGCAGCGACGTGGCGCTGTACGAATTGAGCCGCGCCGGGCACCGGCACTACGCCGTGTGCGTCGACTGCCACCGCATCATCCCCATGAGCGGCTGCCCGGTCGGCCACTTCCAGCCGGAACTGGCCGAGGACGGCTTCGCCGTCACCGGCCACAACCTGGAGGTCTTCGGCCATTGCAAGAATTGCCGGAAAAAGGGAGAAGAATAATGGCGTTGAAAACCCCCCGAGGGTTTTTCAACGCAAAGGAAGAGGCTCTGCGCAGGCCTGAAATGACTTCCGAATTTCCGGGCGGCCCGCTGACTCATGGTATTGTTTCTTGAACCAGTGTATGCACTGGTCCAAGAAACACGTTCCCGGCGCTTTAGGTCGCCGGGAACGATTGGAAGGTACGGTGAGGTTCGTCAACAGCTTGAGGGTGAAGGCTGGCCCCGCGTGTGAAGTTTTCGCGGGCGGTTGACAGCCTGGCATAGACCGGCTAAGATACATGAATCCTATATGCATGGATGATTTAGAGGTGACAAAAATGCTCCAACAAAAACGGGTTGCCGCGATCCACGACATCTCCTGCTTTGGCAAGTGCTCTCTGACGGTGGCGCTGCCGGTGATTTCAGCGATGGGCGTGGAGGTCAGCGCGATCCCGACGGCGGTATTGTCCACCCACACCGGCGGCTTCACCGGCTACACGTTCCGGGACCTGACGGAGGACATCCTACCCATCGTGCGCCACTGGCAGACGCTGAACCTGCACTTTGACGCCATCTACACCGGCTACCTGGGCTCCTTCGAGCAGATCGACATCGTGCGGGAGAGCTTCCGGGCGCTGAAATCGGACGACACGCTGCTGGCGGTGGACCCGGTGATGGCCGACAACGGCAAGCTCTACGCCCACTTCCCGAAGGACTTCCCCGCGGGCATGCGCAAGCTGTGCGCGGAGGCGGATGTGATCGTGCCCAACCTGACGGAGGCGGCGCTCCTTCTGGACGAACCTTATGTGGAAGGCCCCTACGACCGCGGCTACATCGAGGGTCTGATGATGCGCCTGTCCCAAATGGGGCCCCGGCGCGTGGTGCTGACCGGTGTGTGGTTTGACGAAAACACGCTGGGCGCGGCCAGCTACGACCGGGACACCGGCGCCTTCGGCGTCAGCCTCGCGCCCCGGATCGAGGGCTACTACCACGGCACCGGCGACGTGTTCGCAAGCGTCCTGGTGGGTTCTCTTCTGAACGGCTGCGGGCTGGAGCAGGCCGTGGAACTGGCGGTCAACTTTACCGCCGCCTCCATTCGCCGCACTCGAGACGCCGGCACCGACATCCGCTTCGGCGTCAACTTTGAGGCGGGCCTTTCCGCGCTGGCGGAGGAAGTGAAGATCTCCGCAGGCCCGAACAGGGAGTAAACCCAAACCCGCCCGGCGGCGCGCAGCTTTCATTTGAATGCCCGCCTGCCGGTCTCTTTGCTCTCCTACTAACCTGCCTGCCGTCCCCTTAAATACCTCGCCTTGAAACCTGCTTGCCACTGTTTTCTGACCCCGAAATGTCCGCGCTAGCGGGCATTTCCCTTTGCGAGGGGTCCAGGGGAAATCATTTCCCCTGGCGGGGCGCGGGACAGAGCCCCGCCGTAACCAACCTGTTCGCTGCCTAAAGAAGGACTGCCCCACCGCGATGCTTTCGCGCCGGGACAGCCTCTTTTTATCGTATCCCATAGGCTCTCGCCCTGCGCGGGCCTTTACCCCCGGATGTCCCCGGCCAGCGCCTCCAGCGCGCGCTCGTCCAGAATGCGGTAGCCCTTGTCAAGCCTTTCAACGATGCCCTCCTCCCGCAACTGCGCCAGCGTGTACAGAAGATGGCGGTAGGTCACGCCCAGGTATTCCGCGGCCTGCGCGTGCTTTTCCTGATACAGGCCGTCGTGGGCGGTGGTTAAGATCAGCGCGGCCAGCCGGTTTTTGAGCGGGTAATTTAGATTCTGCGTCAGCCGCTCCGACCGCCCAAGCAGCTTGCGCGCCAGGTACTCGCACAGAGATCTCAAAAACGCGGCGTCCGCCAGCAGCGCCTGCCGGTACCGGTCCATCGGAAGCGCGACCGCGACGGTGGCGCACAACGCCTCCACGTCCTTTGGCGTGTCCTCCACACCCAATAGCGACAGATCGCCCACATAATCGCCCGCGCCGATGAACTGCAGAATGCTCTGCCTGCCGTCGCCGTGCACCATCGATATCTTGGCCCGACCCGAAACCAGATAGTACAGCGCCGCGATGGGCTCGCCCAGACGGGACAGGCGCTCGCCGCGCTCGAACACCGCCACGTGTGCGCCCGAAAGCGCATCCTGCGGCAACGCCCGAAACGCCGCCAGCGCCTCAAAATGCGCGTCTCCCGGTTTTTTCGGGTAAAATCGGTTCATAAGCCCTCCGAATGTGAGATTTCTCATCGAATTATCCCTCCGCTTCCGCTACATTGTCAAGAGAAAGCATTACGGCGTTCTTCGCCGGGGAAGTGGAAGGCTATGAACAAAACATTCCGGTTTCTTTTGTCCCTTATGTTTTATTGCCTGACAGGGGTGGGCATCAGCCTGACGATCAAGGCAGGGGTGGGCGTCAGCAGCTTCAATTCGCTGAACGTCGCGCTGGCCGGGGGCCTGCACCTGACGGTCGGCGCGGTGACGGCGGCGCTGAACGGGCTGTTTCTCGTCATCTACATGGCGCTGGAGCGGCCGAAGCACCCCTCGCGGTACGCGTTGCAGGCGGCGGCGGTCCTGTGCCTGGGCAGGGTCATCGACGTGTTCACCTACGGCGTGTTTGGCGGACTGGACCCGGAGGGGTACGCGGCGCGGCTGGCGCTGTTTCTTGCGGGCACGGCGCTGGCGGGCGCTTCCAGCGGCGCGGTGCTGGGTCTTGAGGCGCTGGCATTCCCCATTGAAAGCGCTTGCCTTGAGGTCGCCCGGCGCACCGGCTGGCCATTCCGCCGCGTGCGCTACGCGCTGGATCTATTGTTCGTCTCGGGCTCCGTGGCGCTTTCCGCCGCGCTGCGTCTGCCGCTGTTTGTGCGGGAGGGCACGTTGATCAGCCTGTTTTTGCTGACCGCCTCCATCAGCGCCGCCAAAGCTGCGTGCGACCGACTGGCCGCCGGGCGTAAGGGATAACGGGCATGCGCCCCGGATCTGTCCCGGCGCGGCGTTTCATGGTATAATGAGGGAAATGGGCGAGGGGACGTGGAAGACGTGGAGCGCGAAATTCTACTGTTGGGCGATCCCAGGCTGTATGAAGTGAGTTTGCCGGTCAGGCGGGAGGAACTGGAGGCCATCAGGCCGGTGGTGGAGGACCTTCGGGACACGCTATACGCCTTCCGGCGAAGGTACGGCGTGGGTCGCGCCATCGCCGCGCCGCAGATCGGCGTTCCCAAGCGGCTGATCTACATGGAGGCGGGGGATGTGTGCGCGGCGCTGATCAACCCGCAGCTGGAATTTCCGGGCGGGGAGAAGATGACGCTCATGGACGACTGCATGTCGTTTCCGAACCTCCTGGTCCGGGTGGAGCGCCACCGGCGCTGCAATGTAAACTATCTGGACCTTGACTGGGAACCCCGGCATCTGGAATTTGAGGGAGATCTGTCGGAATTGATCCAGCACGAATACGACCACCTGGACGGCGTGCTGGCCACCATGCGGGCTGTGAACAATCAGGCGTTTTCCATCCGGCCGGGCGCGGAGGCGGCCTCAAAGCTGTCGGGCGGGATCCGCTACAAGCACACCAACCTGATCGCGCGGGACTGGCGGAGCCTTTCCGCGTTCTATCAGCGGGCGCTGGGGCTGACGTCCATCGGGCAAACGCGGGATCTCTCGGGCGAATGGCTGGAAAAGCTCACCGGCATTCCGGGCGCGCACATCCAGGGCGAGCATTTGAAGATGCCCGACTCCGAGGAAACGTTGGAGCTGTTCGGCTATGACGACGTGCTGCCCGGCGCGCAGGCGATCAACCGCGCGGGCTTTGCCCACATCGCCTTCGAGGTGGACGACGTCGAGCGGGCGCTTCAAAAGGTGCTGCAGGAGGGCGGCGGGCAGCTGGGCGAGGTGGCGTCGGTGGGATATCCAGGCGGTGTGACCGGTACCTTCGTCTACGCATCCGATCCTGAGGGCAACCTGATTGAACTGCAACACTGGGGTGTTGAAAAATCCTGAGGGTTTTTCAACGCGGGAATAAATGCATGCCGGGGTAGGTTGCCAAAAATCTGGGGCCGCGGCGTTCCATGCGCCGCGGTCCCGATATTTGGAAATCCGTGCTTCCTTCTACACCGCCTTCGCGATGTCCGCTACTGTGGAGAGGCTTTCCGGATCGTCCGGCGACATGATCTCCACGCGGTTGCGGCCCAGCTTTTTGGCGCGGTACAGCGCCCGGTCCACCGACCGGTAGCAGCTGATGGCCGGGCTCTTGTCCAATGCCGCCACGCCGAAGCTGGCGGTCAGCCGGATCTCTTGGCCGTCGGCCAGGAACACCTGCTCCTCAATGTACCCTCGCAGCTTTTCGGCTGTGGCCTCCGCGCCCTCCAGCGTCGTGACGGGCAGCAGCAGGATGAACTCCTCGCCGCCGTAGCGAGCGAACATGTCGCTTCTGCGGATCGCGCCGCTCACCAGCCTTGCGAGCTGCCGGAGCATTTCATCGCCTACGGCGTGGCCGCGGGTGTCGTTGATCTCCTTGAAGTAGTCCAGGTCAAATTCGATGACGGCAGCGCTAGGACCGCCGCGCTCGATGGCGGCCAGCTCCCGCGCCACCGCCTGGTCAAAGTAGCGGCGGTTGGGCAGACCCGTCAGGCTGTCAGTGAAGGCCATGTTCTGCAGTTCCCGGTTGATGCGCTCCAGTTCCCCGCTCTGGGCCTCGATCTGCCGGCGCTGCCGGATCTCCACCGAGAAGTGGCGCCACATGGCCAGCGACAGGCCAAAGCCGATGGCCGCGGCGGCCAAAGCGTTGACACGGTTGGACATGAGCACGTCCGGATTTGAGGCTGTGTTGATTGCGATGTAGAAAGCGGCGAAGCTTGCGGCGAACAGAGAGGCGGAAACGACCGGGCGAATCAGGAACAGGGCCCCTACGATCATGCAGACCAAGAGGAAAGGGGTGATGTTGGTGGTGACCAGCTGATCGATCGCCGCGATGACGACGCCCATCCCCAGGAGCGAAGCGGCCACCGTCAGTTGCAGGATTCTGACGCTCAGCACGCGTCCCGTATGCCGGAGCTTCCAGGCTATCGTCGCAAAGCACCCCAACAGAAGAATCAGCGTCGCGTGGCTCCACATGATGCCGGTGCGCCACGCGGTTTCGGCGGCGTTGCCGGGAACGATGAACCCGAAGGCGATGACAAGCGCCAGATTCACTGGCATAGCGATCCATGCGCAGTAGAGGATTCGGTT
>JAEVZE010000335.1 GCA_023392395.1 Bacillota bacterium | reverse complement strand
GGTGTGGCACAAGGTGGATGGCCCGCTTGCGCCCGGCGCGCGCATTACCGGCGAGATCGATTGGGAACGGCGCTTTGACCACATGCAGCAGCACGCGGGCGAACACATGCTGGCGGGCTGGATTCATAAACTACTTCACGGGTTCACCATCGGCCTGCACCTGGGCGCGGAGGCCTCCACCATCGACGTGGAGCTGCCCGGCGGCGAGATGCGCGCGCCGGAGGATGTGATGGCTGAGATCGAGGATGCGGTCAACCGGGACATCCAGAAGGACCTGCCGATCCGCTGCTGGTTCCCAACTGAAGAGGAATTCAGGGTGCTGCCGCTTCGCAAGCCGCCCGCGGTTAAAGAGCACATCCGGGTCGTGCTGGTGGGGGATGAGATGAGCGGCGAATGCTGCGCCTGCGGCGGCACGCATCCGTCCAGCTCGGGGCAGATCGGCCTTTTGCGGATTCTCGATGTCCGGCCCAGCCGCGGCAAGATGCGGGTGACCTTCGTGTGCGGCATGCGGGCTGTGAAGGATGCGCGAAAACGCGCCGTAGTGGCCGACCGCGCGGCGGCGATGCTGTCCGTGCCGGTGGAACGGCTGCCTGAGGCCGTGGAGGGGACGTTGGCCCGCGAGCGCGAGGCCAGGGCTGCGCTGGAGCGAGAGAAGATGGGTCAGGCCATCCGGCGCGCGGACGCGCTGTGGGAAGCCGCGACCGAAATCGGCGGCTGGCGCGTGGCGGTGGACGCGGTGGATGGGCTGGGCGCGGACGCGCTCAAGGAGATGGCCGCGAATCTGACCGCGCGAGGACGGATTCTGGTATTTCTCGAAAGCGCGCAGCCGGACGGCAATTGCCTGATCGTCTTTGCCCGGCCGGAGGGAGAGGGCCCCCACATGGGCAGGCTTTTGTCCGAGGCCGCGAAGGGGCTGGGCGGCAAGGGCGGCGGGCGGCCGGAATTCGCGCAGGGCGGCGCGCCAGTACCCGGCGCTGCGGCGTTTGGGGCGGAACTTTTTGCCAAGGCGCAGTAAGCCTGCAACGCTTGGAGCGCGACTTTTACCAAGGGCAATAAACCCCGGTCGGGGCGATTACCGGAGGCATGAACTTGCATAGGCCCATTCGCGCGCTGTTCGACGTCAGACGGCTGATTCCCTGTGGGGAAGATCTGGGCGAAATCCCGGAAAATCGGCAGATCTACCGGGATGTGATCCGGATTGCGTGGCCGTCGGTCATCGAGATGGTCACGATGAGCATGATCGGCTTCATCGACACGTGGCTGGTCAGCTCGCTCAGCGAGGAGGCCATCGCCGCGGTGGGTCTGGTGGGCCAGCCCCGGATGCTGCTCATGGCGCTGTTCTACGCGCTGAACGTGGGCGTCATCGCCATCGTCGCCCGCAGAAAGGGCGAGGGAAGACAGGCGGACGCCAACGCCACGCTGCGGAACGCCATGATGATGATTGCGGTGCTATCCTTTGGCGTCATGGCGCTGGGGCTCACGTTTTCGACGTTTCTGATGAATCTGGCCGGGGCGCAGGCGGACACGCTGGCCGATTCGCGCAAGTATTTTGAAATCACCACCTGGTTCTTGCCCGTCAACACGCTGACGATCTGCATTTGCGCGGCGCAGCGGGGCGTGGGCAATACGCGCCTCACGCTGTCCGTCAACATTGTCTCCAATCTGGTGGACCTACTGTTCAGCTATCTTTTGATCAACGGCTACGGAGGCATGCCGCGGCTGGGCGTGGCGGGCGCGGCCTGGGGCACCGGCGTCGGCTTCGTGGCGGGCCTCGGGATGGCGATGGCGACGGTGTTCGGGCGGCACCACGGCGCGGGCTTCTTCCATTTGCGCCTCCGGGACGACTGGCGGCCGAACTTCAAGATCCTCAAAGAGATCACGGGCGTGGGCGGCGGCGCGGTGCTGGAGCAGATGGTGCTCCGGTTTGGCTTTTTCAGTTACGCGGTCATCGTCGCGAACCTGGGCACAGCGGTATTCGCCGCGCACCAGATCTGCGCGCAGTTTCAGAACCTTTCGTTCACCTTCGGTGACGGCATCGGCGTGGCGGGCACGTCCCTGGTGGGTCAGTCGCTGGGGCGCAAGCGCCCCGACATGGCTAAGCTCTACGGCATCGCCAGCCAGCGCATGGCCATGACGGTGGCGCTGGTGCTGGCTACCAGCATCGTGATCTTCCGGCATCAGTTGGTGGGCATCTTTTCCGATGATCCCTACATCACCGGGCTCGCCTCCAGCGTCATGCTGCTGCTGGCCATCTTCCAGCCGTTCCAGACCTCGTCGGTGGTGGTGTCCGGCGCGCTGCGCGGCGCGGGCGACACAATGTATGTCGCGGGCGTGATGATGCTGTGCGTGGGGCTGATGCGGCCGCTGCTGGCGCTGCTGGCTGTGTTCCTGCTCAAAAACGTGTTCGGACTGCCGGAGATCGCGCTGATGGGCGCGTGGGCGGCCGCGATCATCGACATGGCGACGCGTGTAACGCTGGTCTACCGGCGCTTCAGCGGAGGGAAATGGTGCAACATCAAGGTCTAAAAGGGCGCCCAAAATCCGCAAGGCGGCTTTTGGGCGCATAGGAAGAAGAACTGCGGGAGCCTGAAATCCTGCGGGATTTCCGGGCGGCTCCCTGACGGAAGGTATTGTTGGCATAACCAGTGTGCGCACTGGTTATGCCAACTGTTCCCGGCACTCGGGTCGCCGGGAACAATTGGAAGGAGAACGTCCGGGTGGAAGCCTGGCGTTTTCAGCGGAGGGAAAACTGTGACATCAAGGTTTAAAGGCGCGATCTTCGACATGGACGGCACGATCCTGGATTCCATGAGCCACTGGCGGTCACTCAACGTGAAATTCCTGGAAAAGCGGGGACTTCCGGTCCCGGAGGAGATTCAGGGCCAGGAACTGATCACCCACAGCAGCGCCGCAGTCAGGCTGTACCTCGAAAAGTTCGACCTGGGCATGACCTTCCAGGAGATCATCCGGGAGTTCGAGGACGATATGGGCCCCCTGTACCAAGACGTCATCCGCCCAAAGCCTGGCGCACCGGAGTGCCTGCGCGCATTGCATGACGCAGGCTTAAAGCTGTGCGTCGCGACGGTGACGCCGCGGGACGTGGCCGAAAAGGCGCTGAAGCGGCACGGCCTTGAGGATCTTTTTGAATTTATCGTCTGCGCCAGCGACACCGGCCTCAGAAAGGACAGCGCGGAATTCTTTCATATGATTGCGGGCAGGATGAACCTTGAGGCTTCTGATTGCGTGGTGTTCGAGGATGCGGTCTACGCCATGCGGGGCGCGCGCTCCGCGGGCTGCGCAGTGGTGGCCGTGGAGGATGCCTCCGCAAGACCGGATTTGCCAGAAATCCTTGAAATCAGCGATCTCTACATTCACGATTACAATCTCTTTACGCTGGAAGCGCTGGAGCGCCTTGACAAGCCCACTCCCGGCGAGGTATAATACTCGCTAGGCCGCTCAGGGGAGGCTTGAAAATCCGCGTTCTTCGCGGTGCCTCGCGCCTGGCGAGCACTATATTTAGGAGGTGCAACGCGTGTACGCAGTCATTCAAACTGGTGGCAAGCAGTACCGCGTCCAGCAGGGCGACGTCATTTACGTTGAGAAGCTCGCTGCCGCGCAGGATTCACTGGTCAACTTCGACGTTCTGCTTCTGGGCAAGGACGACGGCCTGGTTGTCGGGGCGCCGCTGGTCGAGTCCGCCAAGGTGACGGGCAAGGTTCTTGGCAACGTCAAGAACTCCAAGGTCATGGTCTACAAGTTCCGGTCCAAGAAGAACAGCCGCCGCAAGCAGGGCCATCGCCAGCCCTACACCAAGGTCGAGATCACGCAGGTCGGCTGATGACCACCGTACGGTTCCTCGAGCGGGGCAAAAGGCTTTACGGCTTTCAGGCCAGCGGCCACACGGGCTACGCGCCCAGCGGAGAGGATATCGTGTGCGCGGCGGTTTCGGCGCTGACACAGACCGCGCTTCTGGGCCTTTCGGAAGTCCTGAAGGTTCCGGTCGAATGGACCGTGGATGAGGAAGCGGGCGCGCTGAGCGCCTTCATCCGGGAATCCACCGATGGAACTGAGGTCGTTCTCCGGACGCTGGAAGCGGGTCTTAGGAACATTGCCGAACAATATCCCGATCTGATCGGGATCGACTACATGCAGCGGAGGGAAAAACCATGATGAAGATCAATCTTCAACTGTTCGCCCATAAAAAGGGCATGGGCTCGTCACGCAACGGCCGCGACAGCGCCGCGCAGCGCTTGGGCGTCAAGCGCGCTGACGGACAGTTCGTGCTGGGCGGCAACATCTTGGTGCGCCAGCGCGGCACCGTCATTCATCCGGGCCACAACGTGGGCATCGGTGACGACGACACGTTGTTCGCCAAGATCGACGGCGTGGTGCGCTTTGAGCGCCTGGGCAAGGATAAGAAGCAGGTTAGCAT
>JAEVZE010000221.1 GCA_023392395.1 Bacillota bacterium | reverse complement strand
TCATCGGGCCGGTGCTGGACGTGCAGTTTGAGCAGGGCGCCTTTCCGCCGATCCATACGCTGCTCTATGTGCTGGGCGCCAAGGGCAAGGTGGCCATCGAGGTCATGCAGCACCGGAATGACTCGGTGCGCTGCATCGCGCTGGAAGCCACCGAAGGCCTGTCCCGCGGGCTGACGGTGGAAAACACCGGCTCTCCGATCCGGGTTCCGGTGGGGCGGCAGACGCTTGGCCGCGCGCTGGACGTGCTGGGAAACCCCATCGACGGAAAACCTCCGGTGGAGGTGGAAGAACTTCTGCCCATCCACCGCAGCGCGCCTTCGTTTGACAAGCAGCAGCCCGCTGCCCAGATGTTCGAGACCGGCATCAAGGTCATCGACCTTCTGGCGCCCTACGCCAAGGGCGGCAAGATCGGCCTGTTTGGCGGCGCGGGTGTGGGCAAGACCGTTTTGATCCTGGAAATGATCCACAACATCGCCACCGAACACGGCGGCTTCTCCGTGTTCACCGGCGTCGGCGAGCGCTCCCGCGAGGGCAATGACCTGATCCTTGAAATGAAGCACTCCGGCGTCATCGACAAGACCGCCATGGTCTTCGGCCAGATGAACGAGCCGCCGGGAGCGCGTATGCGCGTCGCGATGACGGGCCTGACGCTGGCCGAACACTTCCGCGACCAGGAAAAACAGGACGTGCTCCTGTTCATCGACAACATCTTCCGCTATATTCAGGCTGGCAGCGAGGTTTCGGCGCTGCTGGGCCGCATCCCGTCGGCGGTCGGCTACCAGCCGACGCTGGCCACCGAGATCGGCGCACTGGAGGAGCGCATCACCTCCACGAGCGAAGGTTCCATCACGTCGGTGCAGGCCGTCTACGTGCCCGCGGACGATTTGACCGACCCCGCCCCGGCCGCGATCTTCTCCCACCTGGACGCCACGACCGTGCTTTCCCGCCAGGTATCCGAGCTGGGCATCTATCCGGCGGTCAGCCCGCTGGATTCGTCCTCGCGCATCCTAACGCCCGGCGTCGTAGGCGAGGAGCATTATCAGGTAGCCCTGAAGGTGTTGGCCGCGCTGCAGCGCTACCGGGAATTGCAGGACATTATCGCCATCCTGGGCATGGATGAACTGACCGAAGAGGACAAAAAAACCGTGCTGCGCGCGCGCCGCATCCAACGCTTCCTGTCGCAGCCGATGTTCGTCGCTGAAGTGTTCAGCGGCATCCCCGGCCGGTACGTCAAGATCGCCGACACCGTGGCCTCCTTCAAGGCCATCGTGGAGGGCGAGGTGGACGACCTGCCCGAGGCCGCGTTCTTCATGGTGGGTACGCTGGACGAGGCCAAGGAAAAGGCTGCCCAGATGATCAAGGCCGCCGAGGAGCAGGAGGAGGCGTAGGAGCTTGACGTTTCATCTTTCCGTGGTGACGCCGGAGCGCGCTTTCTTCGACGACGAGGTGGAGATGGTGGTGTTGCAGGCGCAGGACGGCGAATTGGGCGTGCTGCCCGGCCACTCGCCCGCGCTGGTGGCGCTCAAAGAGGGCGTGATGCGCGTATTGCATGACGGGGCCTGGCGCTGGTTCGCCGCCTCCAGCGGGTACGCCTCAGTGTTGCCCGACGGCGTATACGCTGTACTGCAGACCGCCGAGTGGCCCGATGAGATCGACGTTAACCGCGCGGAGCGCGAAAAGGAAGAGGCCGAGGAGATCCTGCGCCAGAAGCAGAGCATGCAGGAGTACGCGATGACCCGCTCCATGCTGGCCCGCGCGATGGTGCGCCTGAGGATCACCAAAGACAGCAGCGACACGAAATAAAGGCGCACAAAATCCGCCATGCGACTCTTGCACGCGAAAGACAAACTCTATCAAGCGCCGGACGATCGCGTCCGGCGCTTCAGACCATCAACAAAGACCCGAAGAGATACAATCATTTCCGGCGACCTGTGCGCCGGAAATGCGTTTGTTCTCCCAGTGCGCACATTTGGAGAACAAACAATACCACAAGTCAGTGCGCTGCCTGGAAATCTCGTGAGGTTTCAGGAGCACGCAGTTTTTTTTCCTAACGCATCAAAAAACCGAAGGTTTTTTCGATGCTCAGAAGCGCCGGGCGATTGCGTCCGGCGCTTTGTATACCCTATGAAGGCTCTAGACGCAGCTTTTCCTTCAGTCCGTCAATCAGATCCTGAAAGAACGCGTGGCAGACTGCGTCGCTTTCGACGCTCTTGCCCAGCAGTTCCTCCGTGTAGAAGGTCTGGTACCGCCGCGTGAATTCGCTCAGGGTGATCACTGTGCCAATCGAGATCCCACGGCCCAGGCTGAAAAACTGCACGCCCAACCGGTCGAGGCACAATACCTCCAGCGCGTCGCACTGCGTGAGCCGCCCTCGCGCCAGGTAGAGCTTGAAGTGGGGCATCTCCTGAGTGCGGCGCAGGCACTCGCTGAGCACGGCGATGCGTTCTGCGATCGTCAGTGCCCGGACGCCCGGCGGCTGATTGTGTATGACGCCGGTTTCGGCGAAGCGGTGCAACCCGCTGCGCTGCAGGATGTAGTGGGAGGGCGTCTTCTTTTCGAAAATGTTCCGGTTGCGCTGCATCTGGATCCACTTGAGTTCCGCCACCATCGCGCCGGACATGGCCGTTTCGCCCGCGCCATCCCGCAAGAG
>JAEVZE010000182.1 GCA_023392395.1 Bacillota bacterium | reverse complement strand
TCCATATCCATAGGCCATTCAGCACCAGGATGGTGACGAACACCGGCTGCAACAGCGGCAGCACGATGCGGAAGAAGATCGCCGGCCGCGAACAACCGTCGATGTCCGCCGCTTCCTCCAGTTCAAGCGGCACATTTTTGATAAAGCCATGAAATATGAAGATGGAAAGCGGTTCCCCAAAGCCCAGATAGGCAACCACCATGCCCGCGTAGCTCCGCAGTAGCTGGATGTTCAGCGCGTTGCCGAGTTTTTTGAACCATGAGATCAGCGGGAACATAATCACCTGGAACGGGATGACCATGGCCGCCACGAACAGCATGAACAGGAGTTTTGACCACCGGTGCTTATTGCGAACCAGTACCCACGCCGCCATCGACGACACAATGGAGATCACCGCCAGGGAAAGAACCGTGATGATGACGCTGTCCCTGAAGGCGGAAAAGTAGGAGAAGGTGGCGTTGGTGAACATCGCCTGAATGTTGTGAAACAGGCGGGTGACATCCGCCGGGAACCCTGCCGCCGATTGAATAATTTCCGCGTTGGAACGCATGGAATTGAGCAGCACAATCGCGAACGGCAGCATGAACAGAGTAAACAGGAGGATGCAACCCGCTTCCAGGATAATTGTGTGAAGCGTTTTATGCCGTCCCTGTTTATGCGCGGTCTGTGTCGGCATTACAGTTCCACCTCTCTTTTCTTTGTGATGGAAACCTGCGTAAGCGACAGGATCGCCAGGACGATAAAGAAGATAACCGCCTTGGCCTGCCCTTCGGCCGTCTTGTTGTACAGGTAGGCCGTATTGTAGATGTTGAGCGCCAGCAGCTCCGAAAGCTGCGTCGCCTTCCCCATGAAAATGCCGGCGGGGCCGCCGTTGGTCAGCGCCACGTTGACGTCGTAAGACTTGAAGGAATTGGTCAGCGTGAGAAAGAGCGAAATGGTAAAGGCGTTGGAAACCAGCGGAAGCACAATTTTCCGTACGCGCGTGAGATAGGTCGCGCCGTCCACCTCCGCGGCTTCCAAAATGGAACCCGAAATGCTCTGGATGCCCGCGACGTAGATCATCATGATATAGCCTGCATACTGCCAGGTGTTGACGACGGACATAACCCATATGATCGTGGAACCCTTGGCGAGCAGAGACATCTGCAGGCCCGGAATCCCCAAAATGTTTGCGAAGCTGGGAATGATGTTGCTGAAGATGAACTGCCAGATTGTGCCCAGCACAATGCCGCCGATCAGGTTGGGCACAAAGAAGCCAGCGCGGTAGATGTTTCTGCCGCGCGCGGCGCCGGTGACAAGAAGCGCAAGGCAGAAGGCGACAAAATTCACCAGAAAGACATTGATGAGGGCGTACTCTGCCGTCGCAAGAAAAGAATGCAGAAATTTTGTGTCGGTGAATAGGGATGCGTAATTCGTCCAGCCGACGGTGTTCAGGTTGATTTTCAGGCCGTCCCAGTCCGTAAATGAATAATAGATGCCCAGGAGAAACGGAATGATAATGACGACGGCAAATCCCACGATTGCAGGCGTGATGAACAACGCGTCGGTCAAACGTCTCCCTTTTTTATATTGGCTGGTCTCCGTCCGCCGCCTTGGTTGATTCGTCACGGTGAAGCCCCCTTACAATCTCCGGATTCGAAAGGAAAGGCGGATGCAAGTATCCGCCTCTTCGCGTTGAAAACCCCCGCGGGTTTTTCAACGCGAAGAGAAGAGGCCTGCGTGGGCCTGAAATCTTCGGGATTTCGGGCGGCCCACTGACTTATGGTGTTGTTTCTTCCATCAGTGTCCACACTGATGGAAGAAACACGTTCCCGACGCACAGGTCGCCGGGAACGATTGGATAGTACGACGAGGTTTGTCGGCAACCTGAGGCGGATGCAAGCATCCGCCTTTACGATTGCATCCGCTTACAGAGTCGGCACGGTGCCGATCGCTTCGATCATCATGTTCTCGAAGGTAGCCGCGTCGATCGCCTTACTGGCAAGCAGTTCATAGATCGGCGCCAGGGTGCCTTTCGGGAATCCGCTGGGCATCTTGTACTGCTGCCAGGCGTAGTTCTGGCCATCGCGATTCCACTGCATGACCGCGGCGCTCAGCGGGGAAGCGATCGTGCCCTCCACATTGGTGAAAGCGGGGATCATCGCCGCGTCCACCATGATGTACTTTTGGCCTTCGGCGGTCGTGACCATGTCATTGAGGAACTTGGCGCACTCGTCGTAGTGCGCGCTCTGCTTGTTGATCACGTACCAGCTGGGCGCGCTGATCATGATGCCCTTCATGTCCTCTTCCAGGAAGCTGAAGGGAATATAGCCCATGGGGAAATTCGCGCCGACCGCGGCGATGCTGGGATCCATCCAGTTGCCCTGATGATAGAAGGCGGTCTTGCCGCTGATGAAGGAGGTGAGCTGCATATCCTGGGTGCCGGTGACCAGGATGTTCTGATCGGAATACTTGAACAGCAGGTCTACGTACTGGCAATAGGCGTGGAACCGCTCCGGATCGACCTTGCCTTGCAGGAACATGTCGATGTACGTGGTGTCACCGTACGGGAGCCCCGCGGACAGGTACACGTTCAGGTTCTGTTCGGCGGTGACCCAAGTCATGCCGGTTGCGGAGCTGGAAACCATCGAGATGACGGCGTCGAGGCCAAGCTCGCTCTTCATGGAATCCAGTTTTTCAACCGCCGCGCGGAAGGTGTTGATGTTGGTCAGCGTGGCGGGATCAATGCCTGCCTTGGAAAGGATGTCCGCGTTGTAGGCGAGACCGTATCCCTCGATGGAAACCGGGAAGCCCACGGCTTCGCCGTTAGCGCCATAGTAGGCGTTGGTGGTGTACTTCGTCCACTCCTCGCTGGACTGGTCTGCGATATAGTCCTTGAAGGTCTCGTACATGGACGGGCCGGTGATGGCGAAGATGTCCGGCATTTCGTTCGCGAATTCCGCTTTCAATGCGGTTTCATAGTCCACGGAGCCGCCTGCGCTGACAATATTCACTTTGAAATCATGGTTCGCGCTGTAGGCATTGGCATAGTTGGTGAGGGCCTCGCTGATCTCAACCTTGTTGTGAAAGAGCTTGATGTCCGCGAACGCGGTCGTGCTCATCAGAACAAGGATGAGGGCCAGGGCCAGGGTAAGAAATTTGCGCATGAGAAACCCTCCTTTTCTATTATCATGCCGGCGATTGCGCGGCATAATTTCCACATCCCGCATCGGCGCCCTCGAAACATTCCACGGGCCCACGGAGAACGAACGCCTGTTTACTTGTCTTTCCTGCCTTGTTTTTGAAAGTCAGGTCACCGTGCCGGATACTGCGTGCATGGATGACTGCCCTTCAATTCATATGTCCATAAAATCTTCGCGGGCAATTTTTGGACATTACACTTATAATATCGGTAAGTGAATCGTGCATTTCTAACATCATTTGTGTGCCAATTATAGCATCTCCGGGCTGTATTTTCCTGCATAACCTTGATGTATCGAAACGACAAGTTTGCTGTTTTGGATTTTCTTTGTGTGGACGAGTGGCGCCCCGCCATGCTTCGGGCAGGGGCTGGATCGGGCCTGCCGGGGAACGGTTCTGGCGTGCGCGATCGCCGAAGCTCAAGGGATAGAAGCTGAACCGTGGAAGCGATCGGCACAAACCGAAGAACGGATGCGGATCAGGCGGCAGGGAAAACGGATTGCGCAGGCAGAAAAAAGCGACCTAACGGCCGCTTTTTAGTCGAGCTTGGACATTGATCAGGGATGCGGTATTCCGTGCATTAAAGGCACGCGTTCAGGATGTTCACGACGTCCTGGGCGTTCAGCGGCACAAAGGCGTATTCCAGCGAGCCGACTTTGACCGCGTGCTCGGCCATCGCCTGGAAGTGCTCGCTGCCGACGCCTACCTCGCCCAGCGTCATCGGGATGCCGATGGCCTTAAAGAACGCCTCGGTGGCGTCGATGCCCGCGTTCGCCAGTTGGTGGCGCTCCATCGCAGGATCGAGCCCCCACACGTTGACCGCGTAAGCGGCGAACTGCCCCACGGTCTGATCGTTCAGCGCGTAGCGCATCCAGCGGGGGGTGAGGATCGCCAGGCCCACGCCGTGGGTGATGTCATGGTAGGCGCTGATCTCGTGCTCGATCGGGTGGCAGGTCCAGGCGCACATCTTGCCGGTGGAAGTCAGGCCGTTGAGCGCCAGCGTGCTCGCCCACATTAGCTGCGCCCGCGCCTCGTAGTTCTCCGGCTCCCGGATGGCGACCGGCGCGTAGCGGATCACGGTCTTGAGCAGCGCTTCGCTGATCCGGTCGGGGATGAACGCCTCCTGCCTGCCGAAGTACACCTCCAGGATGTGGGACATGATGTCCGCCGCGCCTGCTGCCGTGTGCCAGGCGGGCACTGTGAAGGTGTTCGTGGGGTCAAGTATGGACGCCTTGGGCAGCACCAGCGGGTTCATGAAGCCCAGCTTCTCCTTCGTTTTGAGATTGGTGATGACGCCGCCCGCGTCCATCTCGCTGCCGGTGGCCGCCAGCGTCAAAATGGTGACGATGGGCAGCGCTTTCTGGATTTTGGACGGCTCCAGGATCAGATCCCACGCGTCTCCATCGTAATACGCCGCCGCCGCGATCGCCTTGGAGCAATCGATGGTGCTGCCGCCGCCCACCGCAAGGATGACGTCGATCTTCTCCTCCTTGCAGATCTTCGCCCCGGCGTATACGCTCTCCACCCTGGGATTTGGCTCGATGCCGGAAAGCTCGCGCACCTCAAAGCCCTTGAGCAGCGACATGACCTTGTCATACAGCCCGGTTTTCTTGATGCTGCCGCCGCCGTAGGTCAGAAGAACCTTTTTCCCCAAGGGGGCCAGCACGCCCGGCAGGTTTTCCACCTGTCCCTTTCCAAACCGAATGTCCGTTCCGACGCAATATCTGAAATTCTCCATACTGTTTCCTCCTGTCGTGGCATCCCGCCCGGCGGATAGGGGGCAAGCGATTATGCCCCCAATTTCCTTCCGCCGATCATTTTTACAATCTCCGGATCTCTGTGGGAGAAGAAGCTGCTCTCCTTGTGATCCAGCGCCGCGATCCTTTCCATATCCGCCTCGTCCAGCGCGAAATCGAAAATCTGGAAGTTCTCGATGATCCGCTCCTTGTGCGTTGATTTCGGGATCGCGACCACACCCCGCTGTGTCAGCCAGTTCAGGACGATCTGCGCGACGGATTTTCCGTGCTTCTTCGCCAGCGATGTTAGCACCTCGTTGTGGAACAGGTTGTTGCGCCCCTCGGCAAACGGCCCCCACGATTCGATCTGCACGCCATATTCCCGCATGACCTTCGCGGCCTCGACCTGCTGGCAGAATGGATGCGTTTCGACCTGGTTTACCACGGGAACGATCTCGTTGTGAAGAATGAGGTCCACCAGGCGGTCCGGCTGGAAGTTGCTGACGCCGATTGCCCGGACATGCCCCTCCCTGTACAATTCCGCCATAGCCCGCCACGCGCCATATACGTCGCCGAAGGGTTGATGAATCAGATATAGATCCAGGGAATCCAGCCCCAGCTTTGAAAGGGAGCGCTCGAACGCCCTCTTTGTGGGCTCGTACCCAGTATCGGATACCCAGAGCTTGGTGGTGACGAAAAGCTCCTCCCTGGGAAGGCCGCTGTTTCGGATTGCCCTTCCGACCGCCTCCTCGTTTCCGTAGGCCGCGGCCGTGTCAATCAACCGGTATCCCGCCTCCAGCGCATCCGAAACGCTCCTCTCGCATTCGGCCATATCGCTGACCTGATACACACCAAAGCCGAGGACCGGCATTTTGACGCCGTTGTTCAATGCAATATGCTTCATTTTTTACCTCATTTCAGGTTAGGTCCGACGATGGCGTGGGGAACGTAGGGTTCCTCGAGGTATGCGACTTCTTCGGCGGTCAGCTTGACGTCCACCGCCTTCACCGCGTCCTCAAGATGCGTCAGCTTCGTGACGCCCACCACCGGCGCGGCCAGCAGCGGCTTTTGGAGAAGCCACGCCAGCGATACCTCAGTCATCGAAACGCCGCGCTTTGCCGCGATCTCCTGAACCCGCTCCACGATGGGCTTGTCGGCGTCCTCCGTCTTTCCGTACTTCCACTTGGCGGTGGCGTCCGTCTCAAACCGCTTGGTAGCTTCCGCCCAAGGCCGGGAAAGCCGCCCGGCTGCCAGTGGGCTGTAGGGGGTGAGCGCCACTTTCGCGTCCTGGCAATAGGGGACCATCTCCCGCTCTTCCTCCCGGTACAGAAGGTTCAGGTGGTTCTGCATCGATACGAAGTTTGCCCAGCCGCGCTTTTCCGCGACGGAGCGCGCCTTCTGAAACTGCCACGCGAACATCGCCGAAGCGCCGATGTAGCGCGCCTTGCCAGCGCGCACCACGTCGTTGAGCGCCTCCATCGTCTCCTCGATGGGGGTTTGGAAGTCCCAGCGGTGGATGATGTACAGGTCCACGTAGTCGGTGCCCAGCCGCCGGAGGGAGTTGTCGATCTCGCTCAAAATCACCTTCCGGGAATTGCCCGCGCCGTTGGGCCCCTCGTGCATCCGCACGTTGACCTTGGTGGCGAGCACTACCTCGTCCCGGCGCGCGAAGTCCTTCAGCGCCCGGCCCACGAATTCCTCGCTGGTACCCATCGAGTACACGTTGGCGGTGTCGAAGAAGTTGACGCCCAGTTCCAGCGCGCGCCGGATGATCGGGCGCGTCGCCTCCTCGTCCAGCACCCAGGGGTGCACCCACTTCGACGCGTCCCCAAACCCCATGCAGCCCAGGCAGATCCTCGAAACGTCCAAACCGGTGTTCCCGAGCTTCGTGTATTCCATTTTTCTTTCTCCTCCCAGTTGTCGTCGAAGATTGTTTCGCAATCCTCGCTTATTTCAGGCGGTCATATTCTTCGTCCGATACCCGCTCCAGCCACTGGACGGGGCCGGACTCGGGATGCACCTCGATGGCGAGGTGTGCAAACCAACTGTCCCTTGCCGCTCCATGCCAGTGCTTGACGTCGGCGGGGATCTGTACCACATCGCCCGCCTTCAATTCTCGCGCAGGCTGATGCCACTCCTGATAGTATCCCCGGCCGCCGATGACCAACAACACCTGCCCGCCCGCGTGTTGGTGCCAGTTGTTGCGGCAGCCCGGTTCAAAGGTGACATTCGCGACCGGGCAACCGGCGCCGGGGTCCGTCAGCATGTTCACAAATACGGTTCCCGTAAAGCTGTCGCTCTTGAAAACCTCGCCGCGTGCAAAGAGGTCATGCCAATCGCTCACTTCAAACACCCCTTTATCGTTTGTGGGCTCATCCTATCACCTGGAGTTCACTCCAAGTCAATAGCTTTTCCGCATTCATATGAAATTTACGTTCGGAGCAAAAAATCCGCTTGACTTGGAGTGGACTCCAGGTGATATGGTCAAGTTGCGCGGCGGATGCAACGGCGCGCGAGCATTACTTTGGGAGGTTGGAATGAAGAAGCTTTGGATGTTTGCGCTGACTTTTGCGGTTGCGGTCGTTTCGTTCTCGGGGTTTGGGGCGGATGCGGAGAAAGAAAATCCCTCGCGTGTTCTGATCGCCTACTTCTCCCGCGTCGGCATAACCGATTTTGCCGAAGATGTCGACGTCGTTTCCTCCGCAAGTCTGAACGTCGGCGAGGATGGCAAGTTGACCGGCAACTGCGCCGTGGCGGCGAACATGGTCCGTGAGGCGACGGGCGGCGACATGTTTCAAATCGTAACCACCGCCAAATACCCCAGCGAGTATGACGACACAACGGATCAGGCCGCCAGGGAGCAGGATGCAAACGCGCGCCCGGAGCTCGCTGCGCTCGTAAAGAATATGGACGACTACGATACGATCTTCCTGGTCTATCCCAACTGGTGGGGTACGCTGCCCATGCCGCTGTTTACGTTCCTTTCCCAGTACGATTTTTCCGGGAAGACGATCCTCCCGCTCTGTACGCACGAGGGCAGCGGCCTGGGCGGCAGCGTCGATGATATTGAGTCGCTCTGCCCGAATGCGACCCTGCTCGAAGGCCTGGCCATCCGGGGCGGCGATGTGAACGGCGCTCAAAATGCGGTGAAGGATTGGATTGACGGCCTCGGAATGAGCGCTGCGTCGGAGCAGCCTTGACAGCGTTGCGATTCGCGACAATGCACGGGATCGGAGCAGAACCATGAGCGCCGCGTTGAAAACCAGGCTTTCAATCGAAATGGCCATGACCATCCTGATGCTGCTGGCCATGGCTTACCAGCTGACGGGGAATTTGATGCATGAAGTGCTGGGGATGGCGCTTTTGGGCCTGTTCGCGCTGCACCATTGGCTGAACCGGCGCTGGTTTGCCGCGCTCGTGAAAGGGCGGTATACAGCGCGAAGGAGCCTGAATACGATCGTCGATTTTTTGTTGATGGTCGCGATGTTCCTGATGATGGTGACGGGCATCCTCCTCTCCCGAGACCTGTTTCCGGTCTTCCCATACACGGACGACTTCCTGATGCGCAGGCTTCACACCTTTTCCGCCAACTGGGGTTTCATTCTCATGAGCGCACATCTGGGCCTGCATTGGGGGGCGCTGATGGGCGCGGTGCGAAAGATGACCGGTACGCCCGTGGGAAACCGCGCGGCCCGTTGGACGCTGCGCGTTTTGACGCTGGCCATTATCGCGTGGGGCGTTCGATCTTTTTTCGCGCTCGCTCTCGAACCCAAGCTGACCCTGTATGACGCGTTCGGGTATTGGAATTTTAAGAAGGATGCGTCGGGGTTCTTTCTGGCTTACCTGTCCGTAATGGGCGTGTTCTCAGCGCTGACGTACCATGCCGTCAAGCTGCTGGGATCGAAAAACCTTTATTGCATTCGCCGCATCAGGGGAGACCGAAACATAAAGGGTAAGGAGTGAACGTATATGAATGACAAAAAGATTCTGATCGCGTACTTTTCCCGCGAGGGCATGAATTATGTGAACGGCTCTATCATCCCTCTCAAGGTGGGCAACACGGAGGTCTGCGCGAAGGCCATCGCAAGTGTAACGGGGGGCGACCTGTTCAAGATTGTGCCGGTTCAGCTCTATCCGGTCGGTTACGAGGAGTGCACCGACGTTGCACAAAAGGAGCTTCGCGCCGGCAGCCGCCCAGGGGTCGCCGGCGCGGGG
>JAEVZE010000359.1 GCA_023392395.1 Bacillota bacterium | reverse complement strand
TTATGAACTTCTAGATTGGGTACTCAAGCATTCAAATCCCGATATAATTACTCTTGAGTATTGCGGGATTAAATTTGAAAATCAAGAAACAATCCACCAAAACCTTCAGCATCAATTGATTCAACTTGATCATATCTGTAATGGAAAAACATAAGCACAATGCGAAACTGACAAATTCCAATTATCGCTGGAGTCGTAGTCCGCCTTCGCAAGGGAATGCACTCAAAATCCGCTCCCCGGCTTTTCAGGACAAAAAACAATCGCCGCTCTCGCGGCGATTGTTTGTGCCAGAACTCTTATGAAACTACTGACGGCGGGCGGCGAAGCACTCGCTGCAATAGATCGGTCGGTCGCTCTTGGGAACAAACGGAACGCGGGTGGGCTTGCCGCACTCTGCGCACA
Organism: Bacillota bacterium; assembly: GCA_023392395.1. Classification (GTDB taxonomy): domain Bacteria; phylum Bacillota; class Clostridia; order Christensenellales; family Aristaeellaceae; genus JAEZHK01. The sequence goes on along the minus strand of JAEVZE010000359.1, from coordinate 5,550 downwards.
CGGTCTCGAACATCTCGCGGGGCTCGCCCTGCGTCCCACGGCTGGCCTTGCGGGAGTCGCGGCAGGACTTGCAACGGGTGGGCTCGTTCTGGAAGCCCTTCTCCGCGTAGAAGGCCTGTTCCCCGGCGGTAAACACGAACTCATTCCCACAGTCCCGGCAAACCAGCGTCTTGTCCTCGTACATTGGAATTTCCCCCTGTGATCAATATGTTGGTTGCCCAGGACAGCTGACCTGGTCTTTGCCCCCACACTCGCCGGCTGGGAAGTTCGCTCATGGGCACTAGGCCCCCCACTACTGATCCTCTCAGCGTGAACCGCTGGCCGGACTTACCTCTAAGCCGCACCATGCTCACCGGAACTTTGCCCGGGTTACGTGGATCGTTTCGCCTGCGACTGGCTTCGACTTTCAACCACAGACCTGCCTATCGGCAACCAACAGATATTATACTCCATCCAGTTTACAAAATCAAGCGTTTTTTAACGGCGTTTTTACCGCCTCGCCCCATTCTTTTCCCTTTGTTGTGGCAGAACTCGATCAATCGCGCCCGCCAACGCGAGAAACTGCACGTCCTCAGCCCCACCCGCTCGCAGGGCCCGGGCGCAGGCCAGCGCGGTGGCGCCGGTGGTTACCACGTCGTCCACCAGCAGCACCCTTTGGCCGCGAACATCCTGACATGTGTGGAACGCGCCTTCGAGATTTTTCCGCCTCTCAAGCGCGGGCAAACGCGCCTGCTGCGGGGTATCGCGTTCACGCTTCAGCGCCGGGACGCAAGGCACGCCCGCTCGCTGCGCCAGCGCCTGCGCGATGGCTGCGGCGTGGTTTGCGCCGCGCTGCCGGAGCCTTCGAACGTGCATCGGCACCGGCACAATGATGTCGTACCCGCCGGGCAACTCGCGCGCGGCGGCCTTGTGCATCTCGCCCGCCATCCAGTCCGCCATGCGCGCGACGCCCTGGTACTTCATCCTTCGGATCATGCCGCTCACCGGGCGGCGGTACGGGAACGGAAAGCGCGCGGCCGAGATCAGGCCGTCGGGCCAGTCGCCACAGGTGACACATGTGCGCGCCCTCCGGCCGTCTTCGTCCAGCGGCCGCCCGCAGCGGGGACAGCGGGGGCCTGGGATGTCGCATAGCGGCTTCAAAAGCTGTGCGCAGTCTTTGCACAGCCAGCCCTCAAACGCGCCTGCAGGGCTGCCACAGCCCATGCAGTTGGCCTGGGACGGGTAGAGCGCCTCCATCCACAGCGCCCGGACCAGACGAAGCCAGCCCATCACACCCTCATGGCGCAGGCGCGCAGCCGCTCGGCAAGCGCGCTGAAGCGCCGGGCGATCCGGTCGCTCTCCACCATTCGCCGCATGACGTTCTCCCGACCCACCACCACCACCAGCCGCTTGGCCCGTGTGACGGCGGTGTACAAGAGGTTTCTCGTCAGAAGGATCGGCGGCCCCGCGGACAGCGGCAGCACCACCGCATCAAACTCGCTGCCCTGGCTCTTGTGCACGCTGATGCAGTAGGAGAGCTCCAGCGCCTCCATGTCGGCCTCCGTGTACTAGATCACCCGGTCGTCGTCAAAGCGCACGGTCAGCGCACGCTCCTCCGTATCCACCGCCTCCACGAAGCCGATGTCGCCGTTGAACGCGCCCTGCCCCTCCTCGTCGCCCCGGGTCCAGGCGATCTGGTAGTCGTTTTTGACCTGCATCACCTTGTCGCCGGGCCGAAACAGGGTGTCGCCCCGCTGGAGCGTGTCCACGCCCCGGCGCTCCGGGTTCAGCCGCTCCTGCAGCAGCCTGTTGAGCCGGTAGACGCCCGCCTCGCCCTTTTTCATCGGCGCCATCACCTGGATGCCGCGCAGCGCGTCCAGCTTCAGGTAGCCGGGCAGCCTCTTTTCCACAAGCGTCAGCACCGTCTGGGCGATATTGTCCGCGCCCTCGACGCGTTCAAAGAAGAAATCGCTGTCCTTCCCGTTGACCAAGGGCATACTCCCGGTGTTGATCCGGTGGGCGTTGACGACGATCATGCTCTCCTGCGCCTGCCGAAAGATCTCGGTCAGCCGCGAAACCGGCACGACGGCGCTTGCGATCAGATCGTGCAGCACGTTGCCAGCGCCGACCGACGGCAGCTGATCGGCGTCGCCCACCAGGATCAGCCGCGTGCCCGGCCTGAGCGCGCGCAGGAGCGAGCGCATGAGCAGCGTATCCACCATGCTGACCTCGTCCACGATCACCGCGTCAAAGTCAATGGTGTTGTCCTGATCCCGCTGGAACAGCCCCTCTTCCCCGCCGTACTCCAGAAGCCTGTGAATGGTCTTGGCCTCGACGCCCGTGGCTTCGGTCATGCGCTTGGCTGCGCGGCCGGTGGGCGCGCACAGCGTCACACTGCCCTTCCGGGACAGAAGCTCGATGATGCACCGGATGCCGGTGGTCTTGCCGGTGCCGGGACCTCCGGTTATCACCGTCACCGCGCCGGATACCGCCAGACTGACCGCTTCCCGCTGCTCCGCGCCCAGCGTGACGCCGGAGCGCTCCTCATACCCGGCGATGCCGTCCGCGTCCAGCGCAGGCGGGGCCATGCGCATGAGCAGCGACAGCCGTCTGGCGACTTCCGCCTCGGCCTCGTACAGCCGGGGCAGGTACACGGCGTCCTGCCCGTCCGCAGGCGCGAACACCAGCCGGCCCGAGAGCGCCAGCGTCCTGAGCTGCTGATCGATCAGCTCCTCCGGAGCTCCCGTGAGCCTTGCGGTCTCCTGAAGCAGCGCTTCCCGCGGCAGGAACATGTGTCCGGAAACTTGGGAGGCCTCCTCCAGTACGTAGGAAAGCGCACAGCTCAGCCGCTCCGGCGATTCTGGCTCGATGCCGATCGAATGGGCGATGGCGTCGGCGGTCTTAAAGCCGATGCCCTCCACCCGCTCCACCAGCTGGTACGGGTTGGCCCGAACGACCGCCTGCGTCCGGTCGCCGAAGGCTTTGAAGATCTTCATCGACAGCGCGGGCGTGATGCCGTAGCCCTGCAAAAACACCAGCGCCAGCCGGGCGGCGCGCTGCTCCTGATAGGACTCGGCGATCAGCTTCGCCCTTTTTACGCCGATGCCCGGGATCTCGCCCAGCCGCTCGGGCGACTCGTCCAGGATGGCGAGCGCGTCCTCGCCGAACTTTTTCACGATCAGTTTGGCGGTGACGGGCCCAACGCCGTGGATCAGCCCGGAGCCCAGGTAGCGCTCGATGCCGCCGACTGTCTCCGGCTCCACGTTCTCGCAGGACGCGATCTTGAGCTGGCGGCCGTACTCCGGGTGCTCCACCCAGTCGCCCTCCAAAATCACGCGCTCGCCCGCGACGACGAACGCCAGCGAGCCCACCGCCGCAAAGCGCTCCCGGCCTGATTTGACCGAGAGTACCGAAAAACCGTTCTGGTCGTTGCGGAAGATGATCTCCTCCACGACCCCTTCGACGCGCGGCATGCCATACCTCCCGGAAAAATGTACGCTTCATTATACCGTTTCGGGCGATGAAAGTAAAATGAAAAACGCCCCTCGCAGGGAGGGGCGCTTTGGCGATCCGGAAGGGGCTCGAACCCTCGACCTCCAGCGTGACAGGCTGGCATTCTAACCAACTGAACTACCGGACCACAAAGGGCCAACGCGGCCCGAAGGAACTTGGTGGGCCTTCAGGGACTTGAACCCCGGACCGATCGGTTATGAGCCGACTGCTCTAACCAACTGAGCTAAAGGCCCGGGCTTCTGGAATGACGCACCGGCATTGGAGACAACGCCGGTGCATCTCATGGTGACCTCTAGGGGACTCGAACCCCTGTTACCGCCGTGAAAGGGCGGTGTCTTAACCGCTTGACCAAGAGGCCGTGTTGCGCGGGAGGGGATATGGTCGGGGTGACAGGATTTGAACCTGCGACCCCATGCTCCCAAAGCACGTGCGCTACCGAACTGCGCTACACCCCGCTGGGGATCGCCCAAGCCCGCTTAGGCGACGCAGATTAGTATATCAAAAACAAACGTCTTCGTCAACACCCTAAAGCGAAAATTTACCGGATTCCTGCGCATATCTTTTTCGGAGATCGGAAGCCCCGGTTTCATATCGCGCAAGAGAGGCCTCTTGCGCGGATCAAAGCTTCCGTAAGGAAGCTACCGCTTCAAAACACCAGGCCCGCAGGCCGAATGCTTGCGGGCCGAAGGCTTGCGGGCCGAATGCTTGCGGGCCGCGCGGACAATATATTTTCCGCCGCTACTGGCCGATATTCTCCGGGTCGTAGGGCGTCTCCTGATAGACGCAGTAGTTGAGCCAGTTCTGGAACAAAAGGTTCGAGTGCGCACGCCACACGACGACCGGCTCGCGGGTGGGGTCGTCGTCCGGGAAGTAGTTGCAGGGCACGGGCACGTTCATGCCTTTCTTCACATCCCGCTCGTACTCCATCTGCAGCGTGCTGGGGTCGTACTCCGAGTGGCCGGTCACGAACACGCGCTTGCCCAAGGGCGACGCGGCGATGTACACGCCTGCTTCCTCGCTGACGGACAAAAGCGTCAGTTCCGGCACGGCCAAGATGTCCTCCGCGCGCACCTCGGTATGGCGGGAGTGAGGCGCAAAGAACCTCGCGTCAAAACCGCGCATCAGCGGGTGGTTGGGCGCCAGCACCGCGTGGGGGAACACTCCGGAACACTTCATGCCCAGCTCGTACTTGGGGACGCCGTAGTAGTAGTACAGGCCCGCCTGCGCCGCCCAGCAGATGAGGAGCGTGGAGAACACGTGGGTTTCGGCCCACTGGAGGATGCGCTTCAGCTCCTCCCAGTAGTCCACGTCTTCAAAGCGCAGCATCTCCACCGGCGCGCCGGTGATGACCAGGCCATCGAATTTATCCTTTTTGACGTCATCGAACGTTTTGTAGAAGGAGTCCAGATGCAATTTGGAGGTATTGGTGCTCTCGTGGGTGGCGGTGTGGAGCAGCGTTACCTCCACCTGGAGCGGTGTATTCCCGATCACGCGCAGAAGCTGCGTTTCCGTGACTTCCTTATTGGGCATCAGGTTCAGGATGGCCACGCGCAGCGGGCGGATGTCCTGGCTGATGGCGCGCTCCTCGGTCATCACGAAGATGTTTTCATCGCGCAGCACCTGCACGGCAGGCAAATTGTCTGGGATTTTGACCGGCATGATCTTCCTCCTATTCTCCGACCCGGATGACCGCGCCGGCCGACCTGTACGCGCTCTTGAACAGGCGCTGGCGCTTGATTTCCTTGCCGTTTGCGTCGTAGTATACCCGGAAGGTTTCCGCGGTGTAGCCCTTGCGGGCCGCCTCCACCACCACCTGCTCGCCGGGCGCCAGCGAGGCGTCCACGATGATCTGATCCGCGCCCGGATTGGTGGTACTGGTTTTTTTAGAGGCCACCTTGATGGTGACGCCGTTGTCCAGCAGCTTTCCGTAGACGCTGAAGGTCACCTTTTTGTCCTTGCCCAGCCCGGCCACGATGTACACCGGATACAGGCTGGTATTTTTGAACTTAAAGTCCTGGTTGGGCCAGTTGACCGCCGCGTCCTTGCCCAGATCGACGT